>CALIGP010000336.1 GCA_938021455.1 uncultured Lewinella sp.
GAGGAGCACTGACCAGAAAGTTACAAGAACTTGCACTTTCCGGTTTTATAACTGCATACTATCCAGGGGGACGGAAGAAAAATAACATAGTCTACCGATTAACGGATAATTACTGCTTGTTTTACTTGACATTTATTAAAGATACTCAACCAGTTAGTGAAGATCACTGGCAGTTAATCAGTCAAACACAGAGTTGGAAATCCTGGTCCGGGTTTGCGTTTGAAAATGTTTGCTTTCAACACATCAGAGAGATAAAAAGAGCTCTCCAGATTGGAGGTGTAGCTACTTCCCAGTATAGTTATTATGCTAAAGCAAATGAAGATTATAGAGGGCTTCAGATTGATTTATTACTAGAACGGGCTGACAATGTTATTTCACTGATAGAGGTAAAGTTTTATGGAGACTTGGTAAAAGTAACTGAAGAAGAAGCAGCGAAGTTGAGGCGGAAGAGGACGCTGTTCATTGAACGCACAAAAACTAAAAAACTTGTACAAATTAACCTCGTGACCACTTATGGAATCGAGCCCACAAAACATTCAAATGGTCTGATAGACAATGTCCTTACTTTGAATGACTTATTCGATAATTAAACCCCGAAGTAATGAATGTTCAACACTGGCTAATTTTCATTTGCGGTCTATTTATACAAACACCTCTTATCGCGCAAGCCAACCCAATTACATACATCATTACCCAGAACCAATCCTCCTTCGGCCCCTGGGCCTCCGGCCCTGATTTATTCGAAATTCAGGTTCTCTACACCGAGATCGACCGGCAGCCAGACGGTAGCGTAAAATTGAAGACCCACCGCTGGGGCGCAGCGGACACCAGCCAGTACTTCTACCCCGCCAGCACCGTCAAAATGCCGGCGGCCATCCTCGCTCTACAGAAGTTGAACGAGCTCGGCATTCAGGGGCTAAGCCCCCAAACCTTGCTCTTCCACGGAACCGGCACGGCACCTGCGTCCGCGCCGCAAACGGCTTCCTCTGCTGATTCTACCTCCATGTCCGGATACCCCAGCCTGGAGCATTACATCCGTAAGATTTTCCTCGTTTCTGACAACGACGCCTACAACCGCCTCTTCGAGCTCCTCGGCCCCACGTACCTGAACCACGCCTTGCATCGCGCCGGCATCTACGGTGGCCGGCTACAACACCGCGTTGGCGTCGGCGGCTACAACACCGAGACGCACGCCTGGCTAAATTCGGTCAAATTCGTCGATGGCATAAACGTGCCCTACCAGATCGGCGAACGGCACGATCGCTATTACGATCCACTCCCCGACCTGAAGGGCCAGTTTCGGGGCAAAGGCTACACCACTAACGAGGGCGAGCTGATCAATGAACCCTTCGACTTCAGCCATAAAAACTACCTCTCCGTCCGGAACCTGCACGACATCCTGCTACGCGTCGTTTTGCCCGAAGCCGTGCCCGAACACCAACGCTTTAATCTGACAGATGCCGACTACGCGCTGCTCCGTCAGGCCATGTCCCAACGCCCACGTGAAAGCGCCAGCCCCGTCTATAACAAGCCCGATAACTACGTCAAGTTCTGGCTATACGGCGACCAGCCCGAAGAGACCAATATCCCCGACGGCCTGCGCATCTACAACAAAGTGGGCTGGGCGTACGGCTACCTGACGGATGCAGCATACATCACCGACGCGGAAAGTGGGCGGGAGTTTATACTCGTCGGTACCATCCACGTCAACGCCAACCGAATTTTCAACGACGGAAAATATGAGTACCTGGAATTCGGGATGCCCTTTTTCGGGGAGCTGGGGCGGGCAGTGTTGGCGTATGAGAGGGGGAAGGGAGTGATGGGGAAAAGGGGAAGGGAGTAAGGGGGTTAACCGCCATAGATTTCCAACATCGCCAACAGGTCCGCCTTCGTATTCGCCTCCTCCTTCGGCTTATCCTCTCGCCAGCGGAGCATCCGCGGGAAGCGTAGGGCGACACCAGATTTATGGCGGGTAGATTTGCGGATGCCCTCGAAGCCAATCTCAAATACATGATGCGGTTTCACGCTACGCACTGGCCCGAATCGATCAATCGTATTTTTGCGTACCCAGGCGGTGATGCGGTTGAATTCCTTGTCGGTTAGCCCAGAATAGGCTTTGGTGAAAGGTACGAGCGTATCCCCATCCCAGACTCCAAAGGTGAAGTCGGTAAATAAGTTTGCCCGCCGTCCGTGGCCCCGCTGGGCGTACATCATGACGGCGTCAATGGTGAGCGGATCCACCTTCCACTTCCACCAGTCTCCCTTTTTGCGGCCCTGTTTGTATTCGCTGTTGCGGCGCTTGAGCATGATGCCTTCACTGTGCTTTTCGCGGGCGGTTTGCCGCTCGGCGGCCAGGTCATTCCAGTCGGAGAATTCATAGATGGGGGAGAGGAGAACGATGCCCTGGGTATCGTTCTCTTCCAGGAGTTTCTCTAGTAATTCGCGGCGCTCGGACATGGGCCGGGCGCGGATGTCTTCACCGCCGACCTCCAGCAGATCGTAGGCCATCAGCACGATGGGGGCGTCTTGCAGCAGCTTTTTGCTGACTTTCTTCCGCCCGATTCGG
>CALIGP010000337.1 GCA_938021455.1 uncultured Lewinella sp.
AAGCCAGAACAATAATGGGGCTCATCCAGTTGGCGGCCTTAGAGACGGTGTCATATCCAGCTGATGCGATCAGGGCAATCACTGCGCCAATGATCAGTACGATGATAATATAGGTCGGGCCATTCGGCAGGGTGTCCGTTAGCTGCGGCATCTCCATACCAAGGGGAACCCCTACGGCGGTTGCGGAAACCGTGATCATAGATCCCGCCAGGAAACAGAAGAGCACACCATTGGCGACGTTATAGAACTTAACCAGGGTAGACCCACTGATTTTTTCGAGTTGAAAGTAGAGCGTCAATCGGTTCTTTACGGCAATTTCTGCCGTCAGGAAGCGCCAGCATAGAACGGCCAACAAGTTTCCAAGCAGCAACCCCAACAATAGGTCAAAAGCACTCACCCCCGCCGTCAAAAAAAGTGGGCCAATCATAAATTCCGTACCAGCGGCGTGTTCGCCAGCGTACATACCCAGAAAGCTCCCCCACCCTTTCCATTTACTGGCGGGCACGGGTTCGCGTTCATATTCTCCCCCGGCAACGTCTTCGATGTATTCTTCTTCCGTAACGTTTTGTAGCATGATGTAAGACTCGATTAGTATGAAATAAACCGCGTTTCAATAGCCATTTCAGCGGCGCGGACGCAGGTGCAATGGACGGTAAATGAGCAGTAAAACCACCACCTAGGTTACCGTCTCATTAATGATGAAAGGCTGGTGTTTGCGCAGCCCGTAGTTTTTCTTCAGAAATTTAGAGTTCAGGGTTTTATCCGAGATCGCAATGGCCGCGCCCAGCGCGGAGCCCAAAGAGGAGTCCGTCGTCCGGACGCTCAATTCCCGGAAGTGGTGCGTCAGCAGCTGCACATAAACGTTGTTATCACTAAAACCACCGTCAATGAACAGTTTTCGGGCCAAGGTCTCCCCCATCGCCGTACGAATACTCTCCGCCTGTAAGCGTACCAATTCCACCATCAGTTGATGATAAGCGTAGGCGTAAGCCCCTTCCGGAATCTGTGTTTCGCTGGCGGAGACGACACCCGTTAACTCCCCGAAGTGAAAATGGGGAGCAAAGTCGTCTACAATCTGTCGGTAGACCTCATAGTCGAAGCCCACCGTTTTATGATAATCCTTGTCTACCCCAAAGTGCTGAGCAAGCGCCTGGGTTTGCATCTTATATTCCTGCCCCAGGAACAGGCGGGCGGCCTTTACTGGCTTGCCATCAATCCGCATATAATTGATGCACTGAAGTTCAGGGGCCTCCGTAACGACGGTGCTTTTCGTGAAGGGATTCAACGACACACTCCAGGTTCCCGTCGAGACTAACAAGAATGGTTTCTTCTGACTACGGATGTAGGGCAAAAGTGCCGCTGAGCTATCGTGCACCCCTACGCCAATACGAATCCGCTTCCCGTTATAATTCATATTTATACTGGTCTCCGTAGAAACAATCGGTGGCAGCATCCGGTGAATGCCTTCGGAGAATACCCAATCGTGATAATCTTTCTTACCATAATCCCACAGCGCCGTATGGCAGCCGATACTCGTATACTCACTAATCGGAATCCCCGTAAAGATGTAGCTTAGATATTGCGGCAGGTGTAAGCTGTATTTTATACGGGCAAATACCTCCGGCTGCCGATGCTTCAGCCAGTAGAGTTGCATCCCGGAATTCAGCATCCCCGAACGGGTGGAGCCCGTACGCCGGGTAAACTCTTCTTCCGGGCCGTAAGTGGCGTAGAACTGATCCAACAGCGCTTCGTCCATCGGCTTATTGTAATTATAGAGCGGTGTCAACACCTCTCCGTCTTCATCCAGATGTACGAAGCTCGCGCCGTAGCTAGAAAAGTTGATGGCCCGAACGTCAAACTCCTCCGCTTGCAGTATTCGATCAAACACCTCTTTCAGCCAGTGTTGCAGGGCAGGTAGGTCTTCGGTTGGAAAACCATCCTCGTCTTCCGTTTCTTCAAAACGGACATACTCCCGGTGCACTTCGCGAAAGTCGTCGTCGAAGAGAAAGAACTTCTTATTGGTTTTGCCGATATCGAAGACGGCGGTTACGGGGAGCATGATGGTAGGTTACAGGTTACAGGTTACAGGTTGCAAGGTGCAGGTTACAGGTTGCAAGGTGCAGGGTACAGGGTGCAGGGTACAGGTTGCAGGGTACAGGGTGTCTATCATATACGTTTGACAGGTAACTTGCAACCTGCAACCTGCAACCTGCAACCTGGTTAAAGCCCCGTCGCAACGGTATGTTTGCCCCGCTCCGCGATCAGCCCTTCCCGGACCCCCAGGGCCCGGTAAGCCCCCAGCGGGTTGAGGGCACCGCCTCGGCCCAGCCGCGCGCGTTCGAGCAGTGGTCGGACGTCCGTCCGGTAAGCGCCCTGAAGAATTTCCTGACACTGGACCACGTCGTGGTTCAACTGGGCAGCCGTAAGCGCCTCCTGATCAATAAGCAGGGCCTTGGCGTAAGCTTCCTGGATCGCCTCCAGGCTCTGCATCAGGTCTTCGAGGGGGTCTTTGATGTTGTGGCTCGCGTCAATCATCCAGGCCATATCCGGGTTATTGGGGTTGTTTCTCATCCCGTACACCAGCTCATTGAAGATCAGGAACAGGGCGTAGGGCTTGATACTGCCCACGGTCAGGTCGTCATCTCCATACTTACTGTCGTTGAAGTGAAAACCGCCGAGTTTGCCCTTCGCCATCAGGGTAGCTACCACTTGTTCGATGTTCGAGTTGGGCAGATGGTGCCCCAGGTCTACAAGCGTGTAGGCCCGGTCACCGCAGGCATTGGCGAGCATAAAGCTGGTGCCCCAGTCCATGATCACCGTGCTGTAGAAGTTGGGCTCGTAGGGCTTGTATTCGATGAGCATACTCCAGTCGTCAGGCAGGCCGGCGTAGATTTCCTTGCAGCTCTTTTCCGTCTGCGCCAGTGCTTTCTGGAAAGATCGCTGACCGGGGAAGCTCGTCCCGTCCGCCAGCCAAACCGTCAGGCTTTTAGAGCCCAGTTTTTCTCCGATCCGAACCACCTCATGATTGTGCTCTACTGCCTGAGCGCGGATGGCCTCATCGGTGTTACACAGGGAACCATGCTTATAGCTTAGTGCCGCTCCGGGTTGATCCTGAAAGGTATTCGAGTTAATGGCGTCGAAGACGATACCGTGCTGATCGGCCAGTTGCTTGACGGCGGCATAGTCCTCCGGGGTGTCCCAGGGGATGTGCAGACTGACAGCGCCAGCCGTTTGGGTCAGCGCGTGCAAGATGCCTACGTCGGCCATCTTTTGCTCCAGGTTTCCGGGTTCTCCATGAAAGGAAAAGCGGCCAAATCGGGTGCCACCGGCTCCCAGTGCCCAACTTGGCACGGCGACCTGGAAATCAGCGACGGCTTTGACCAAAGTTTCTACGTCGATGCCTTGGGCGGTCAGTCCTTCAGCCAGGTGGTTGTAATTCGCTTCGTGGTGCTTAAGTCCGGACTGGTTTTGTGCCTGGATGTTGTCTTTGGATAGTTGCATGACGGAGTTGGTCTTTTGGTTCGTTGGTAATTTGGTGTTTTGGGCGCGACCGCAGGTGCAGGGGGAAGTTGTAGTGCCGACTTCAGTCGGCACAGCGCCGGCTGAAGCCGGCGCTACAAACAAACATTGCACCTGCGTCCGCGCCCCTGAAAACGGTCCCTTATCGCACAAACGCATTGGCCATTCCACCATCCACATTGATGATGTTACCCGTCGTTTTGGTCAGTACACCCACACAGGCGAACACACCATCGGCGATGTCATCGGGCCGGATGATCTCATTGAGCAGGTTGCGCTTGGCGTAGTGTGCCGGCAACTCCTCAACGGTAATGCCATAGGCCTTCGCCCGGCCTTCGGCCCAGGCTCCTTCCCAGATTTTGGAGCCGATGATGACGCCGTCGGGGTTGACGACGTTGACTCGGATGTGGTCTTTGCCCAGCTCCGCCGCCAGCAAACGACTCATATGCTGCTGAGCGGCTTTGGCCGTACCGTAACCGACGTTGTTCGGGCCGGACACGAGGCCATTCTTGGAGGCAATACTGATAAAGTCACCGCCAGTACCCTGGTCCCGCATCACGCGAACGGATTCCTGAGCGAGGGTAAACTGCCCCTTCACCAATACGTTTTGCAGGATGTCCCAGTCCTTCTCGGTATGCTCTTCGAGCGGCTTGGAGATCGCCAGTCCGGCGCTGTGGACGACAATGTCCACGCCACCAAACTCAAGCGCGGCGGCGTCGAAAGCGTCCTTGATGGAAGTCGCATCCGTTACGTCACAAACAGCATAGGCAGACTGGTCGCGCTTATAGGTTGCGTTAGCTTCTTTCAGGGAATCTTCGTTGATATCAGACAGAACGACGACGGCTCCTTCCGCCACCAGCTTATCGGCTATCGCCTTCCCAATACCGCCTCCGGCACCGGTAACGAGGGCTACCTTCCGACTAAGCGTTTGCTCTGCCGGCATTCGCTGAAGTTTCGCTTCTTCCAGTAGCCAATACTCAATATCAAAGGCTTCCTGGCGGGGCAGAGCCGTATACTCCGTAATGGCTTCCGCTCCGCGCATCACGTTGATGGCGTTGATGTAAAACTCGCTGGCTACGCGGCTCGTCTGTTTGTTCTTCGCGAAGCTGAAGAGCCCGATTCCGGGATACAGAATGATCACTGGGTTCGGGTCCCGAACGGCGGGGCTGTTGTCCCGCTTGTGGTCCTCATAATACTTGTGGTAGCCTGCGCGGTAATCGGCAAAAGCACCTTCCAGTTTTTTCAGGATAACAGCCCGATCACTCAGGTCTTCTTTAGGGTCGAGGTCAAGGACCAGCGGTTGGATTTTCGTGCGCAGGAAGTGATCCGGGCAAGAGGTGCCCATCGGTGCGAGCCGGTCAATGTCTTTACTATTGATGAACTGTAGTACGACGTCGGTGTCCTGAAAAGTACCCACTTGTCGAGCGTGACTGGAGGTAAGGCCCCGCAGGAGTGGCATCAGCTTTGACGCCTGCTTTTTACGGGCGTCCGGGGCGAGGCTTTTGACCCGCTGGCCACCAAAAACTTTATCTCCCTGGGCTTTCACCCGGTCTTCGATGTACTGGCTGGCCATCTCGATGACCTCCAGGCTGTTCATATAACTTTCATAACTGGTGTCTCCCCAAGTGAAGAGGCCGTGACTGCCAAGGACGATACCGCGAATCCCGGGGTTATCCGCCAGGCACTTCTCCAACTGGAGGCCCAGGTCAAAACCCGGGCGCTGCCAGGGTACCCAGCCCATGGTGTCTCCCCAGATTTCTTTCGTCACCTTTTCGCTGTCTTTTGCCGCAGCTACGGCAATGAGGGCGTCCGGGTGCAGGTGGTCGATGTGCTTGAACGGCAACAGGCCGTGGAGCGGTGTATCGATGGAGGGAGCTTTGGAGTCCAGGTCGTAGATACAGTGATTGAACAGACCAACCATGCGGTCTTCGTCCGCCATTCCGCCGTATACTTTCTTCAGGTCGCGCAAGCGCTCGGTGTACAGGCCAGCGATACCCTTACGGGTCAACGTACCGATGTCTCCTCCAGAGCCCTTAACCCACATGACCTCTACCTCTTTGCCCGTAAGCGGATCTTTTTCCATTGTTTTGCAGCTGGTGTTTCCTCCTCCGTAATTCGTGATGCGAAGGTCCGCCCCCAGAATATTGGAGCGGTAAAGGAACAGGGCTACCTGGTCGTCTCCTAGGCTGGCAGCATGGGCCTCATCCCAGAGGTAATCAACGTATTTAAAGGTAGTGGTAGAAGTCATGATCAAAGAATAGATTTATTTGCTGATACCGCTAAAGTAATCGCCAGGGTAGCCCACCCTATCCTGTACTGTACCGGGTGGTCTCATTTTTGTCCGATAAAAATGGGCATTCTCCTCCGGATAAGGTGTAAGCATGTACCCGTGAAAGTGGTACATTGGCCCCATCATACTACCTGTTTTCGTAAACGGACTAACCACACAATGAAGATACTTGAGCACATTAAGATCAACGAAAACTCCCGGATTCCAAAATATCGGCAGATTGTTGATTCGATCATTGACAATATCTCGAGTGAGCAGCTAAAGATTGATGATAAAATACCATCCATCAATATGCTTAGTGAGGAGTTTGATTTATCGAGAGATACCGTAGAAAAAGCATATAACATTCTCAAGGAGCGAAACATCATCGTTTCCGTTAAGGGGAAAGGCTACTACATTTCGAAGACCAAGCTGATCTCTAAGGTCAATATTCTCTTTATGGTAAATAAGCTGAGCTCCTACAAAATGAGGATCTACAACAGCTTTATTGCAGCACTCGCCGGCACCGTACATACGGATCTGCACATCTATCACTGCGATGAAACACTGTTTCTTAACTTGCTAAAAAAGAATGCCAGTGGCTATGACTACTTCGTGATCATGCCGCACTTTAAGACCAATGGCTTACGGCATGTCAGTTTTACAGAAGAGGTAATCAAGGCCTTGGATGCGCTGCCTAAGCACAAGTTACTGATACTGGATAATAACCTCATTAAGCTAAAAGGTGAGTACACGGAGATATATCAGGATTTTGAGAATGACATTTATGAAGCACTGAAAGAAGGCTGGGAAAAAATTAAACGCTACCAGAAAGCAATATTGGTGTACCCACTCACTTCCGTTTATCCCTACCCTAAGCGGATCATGCATGGCTTCCGGAAGTTTTGCGTCGAGATGAAGATGGAATTCGAAATCATCGATGAGATTTACGAGGACATGGTGCTTAAAAACGGGGACCTTTTTATAACCATCAGCGAAGAAGACCTGGTGAATCTCGTAAAACAAGTGAGGGATCAGGAGTTTGTATTGGGGCAGGACATCGGCATCATCTCCTATAATGAAACACCGCTTAAGGACCTGCTGGGCATCACGGTTATCTCTACCGATTTTCGGCAGATGGGAGAGACGGCTGCACAGATGATTGCAGAAAAGAAAAGTGGGGAGAAGGTTAAAAACCCCTTTCA
>CALIGP010000338.1 GCA_938021455.1 uncultured Lewinella sp.
CCCGCACGGCAACGGCCCTGGTCCGCTGGCGCCCACCTGGCAGGGTTTTTATCTCGGCGGACTGGAAATCGTGCTCCCGGAAAAACTATCCAAAGACGGTAATCCACCCATCGAAGTCGGCGCGCCCTATTTGATCATCGATAACATGGGCATCACCGTTCATCTCTACGCCGAGAACCTCCTGCCCCTCGGTGAAAAATCGGCCGATGGCTGGGCCTTCTCGGTAGACAGAGTAGACCTCAAAATCACCGCTAATCAGTTTGAAGAAGCGGGGATTGCGGGATTAATCAATGTCCCCTTACTAGCTAAAGCCGCCGCCAACTGCGGCGGAAGTGCCAGTACCCCTCCGGTAGATGCTGTTCTACAAGCCGACGATTGCTTGCTATACGATGCCCTCTTCATCGCTGGCGGAGACGTCTACTTCACCATTGAAAGCCAAACCGATTACTGTGCCGACCTCTGGAAGGCCGAAGTTATTATTGAAGCCAACAGCAAGTTGATGCTGGCTTATGAAGATGATCAATTTAATGCCTCGACCCTTCTCTTCGGCAGCATCTCCATTGACGCCCAGATCAACGACAACTTTGGACTAACCATGGACGAGTTGAGCTTTGACAGCCTCGTCCTGAGTAATCGACCTCAATATTTCTCTCCGGGAGTATGGGATTTCCCGGATGCCATTACGGCGCAGTTTGGTGCCTTTTCCCTTGGTTTTGAGCACATTACCATGGCACTTGACCCCACGAGTCAAAACACCGACGGGCGGGATGTTGCGCTTAGCTTCCAGGCCTGGTTCAATCTCGACGCTGCGATGGACATTGATGTAGCCGGCGCCTTCCAGATTCTAGGTTACCTCAATGAAGAGGATGACCGACAAAAATGGCGGTTTAAGCGAATTAAAGTCAACGCCATTCAGGTGAATGCTTCCACAGACTCCTGGTCCTTGGGAGCCACCATTGCCTTCTACGAAAATGATGTGGAGTGGGGAACCGGGTTTTACGGGAGTGGTCATTTGTTTCTTACCATGGTGGGCGGCGACATCGGTTTCGCTGCCGTTGCTCAATTTGGTACGGCCCCCAACGGACAAGACAAATACTTTTTTGTAGACGTGATTGCCCGTCTGGGCGCAGGTATTCCATTAGGCCCATCTGGCCTCAAATTGATGGCTATCGGCGGGGGTGTTTACACCAATATGTCCCGTGTTGACGGAGGGGAAATCAAGTCCTTCGTAGAACCAGTGGCGGATGGAGAAATTGATAACGCCACCACTGCTGTAGCGAATTACGACAACTGGGACGGAACGGGAAGCTCCCCCCTCAACGGTATTGTAGGGATAAGTACGTCCGGAATTGCCTATGAGGTAGATCTTGGTAATAAGTTTGGCGCTTTTCTTCAGGTAGTAATCGCTGGGCCAAGCCCGGAAGCCTTCAGTGTAAATGCCCGCCTGGAATTGATCGTAAATGACGACGGAGGTTGGCAAGCCCGCATTGACGGCAACATCATGATCATGGCTCCCATCAATTACACCAATGAGTACAAAATCGAAAGTGGAGTAGGCATTTTCGTTAGCATGGCCTACACCCACACAGACTCCTATAAAGGATTTCAAGCTTCTGCGGATGTATTCATCAACGTTGCTGGAGGTCTCATTCAAGGGGCCAACTCCCTTTCTCCTCCTTCAGACACCACCGGCTCCAATAAAGGAGAATATGTGGCGGATGGCCTGGGCTACGCCGGAGGGGTGAGCATGGAATTCAGTACCGAGACCTGGTACATCCACATTGGCCACCCAACACCCAACAACCGAATCGCAATAGAAGTGGGCGTAGGGCCCATCAGCGTCACCTTTACCAGTTACTTCTGTATCGGCAAACTGGTCCCTCCCATACCTCCCTTACCTTCTAATGTTACTGCCATTACCGGAGACATTGACATGTCGAGGGATTTTGCCCAATACGAAAACGCATCGGGCTTTGCTTTCGGGGCGAGTCTCGACCTGGAATCCGGGGGCAAATTCGCCATCTTCTATTATGAAGTAACGGCGGGCATCGGCTTTGACGTCAACATTAGAAAATATGGGGATGCCATTTGTGCCGGAGGAGGAGCAAATGCTCCCTCTATCGGCATCAACGGCTGGTATGCTGCGGGGCAGGCTTGGGCCTATGTAACGGGCAGTATCGGGATTGACGTAAAGCTCATCTTTGTTACCGTCCGAAAGGAAATACTCAGTGCAGGTGTAGCAGCTGTACTTCAACTAAAGGGTCCTAACCCCACTTGGGCAAGAGGAACTCTTGCTGGCTATTATAGTATTCTGGGAGGTCTCTTTAAAGGTAACTTTTCCATTAATGCTGAATTTGGAGAAAACTGCGTAATCACTGGTCGTGGTGGTCAAGATCCTTTTGCTAACGTAGATGTACTTTCCGGGCTAACTCCTGATGATGACTCCGAAAACGTATCCGTTAGCACTACACCATCCGCCTACCTAATCATGCCGCTCAATGAATCTTCCGAATTAGGAGCTAAGAGATATCGCGTAAAATGGTTGGAAACCAGACTACGAAAAACATCTGGCGGCGGCAATATTAGTGGAACGATCATCAAGGAAACCGGAGCCTATACTATCCAGTTTATTCCGGACGTCTTCCTCGATGGGGAGACGGAATACGAAATTAAAGTAAAGGTAAAACTGGAAAGCAGACCCGTAATCGGTGGCAGCTGGAGCCTAGTAAAAAATGAAGAACTCGTCCATCGTTTTACGACCGGGCCAGATTCTGACAGCCTCGAAATCGGCAACATTGCCTATAGCTATCCAGTAACGGGAATGGCGAACTTTTATCCTCTTGAATATGGCGACGGCTACCTTAAGCTGAAACGCACTCAACCGACCTTAACCGACAACATTACGGCCGTTTACATTCGGTCTGGCGGAGGTCAACCCATTGCCAGGACTGTCACCTATGACAACAATTCGATGGAGTATAGTTGGTCTCACCCAACGTTGACTCGTGAGAGAGTATGGAAGCTGCAACTGGTACAGAACTACGTAGCAGAACCTGGCGGCGGCGGCGGTACCACAACGCCTCCCGCAGGCCAAGGATCTTCTTCCTCTCCATCCGGAGGGCTAGGAGGCCCCAATGTACCAATAGCCCCTAAACCAACAATCACCTCTTTCTCCGGTGATGTTATTCACACACTATATTTCCGTACCAGTGAACATTTACGATTTGCAGATAAAATCGATGCTATTTCTGATAGTTACTCCACCACTAATGTAGCCAGCTCTGCCACCTTGCCCTACACCGGTGAATTTATGGACATTGTTGAGGTTATGGGGAATTATCAAACAGACGGTGGGCTGGTAAGTGCAAGCGTTTTATCAAACGAAACTTACTCTACTTCTTCAACTTTGAGGGCAAAAGTCATCAACCAAATGCCCCTTAATTTCAGCAGCCCAGTACCAAACACAAGCGAGTGGAACAGCCTGAATATAAATCTACCTTACACAGCAAATGAATTCCAATTTTCAGACCTTGAAAACATACCTAATCCCGTCGGGGCAACCGAATTCGGTACGGGCACTTTGGCAGGTACGGAAAATGGCGGTAAGTTTTATCTCGGTTTCGCAAAAGAAACCAGAACCTTGACCATTAACTTGGCGTACGACGCAGAGGAAGCATTGATTGAAACCGTATTCAACATGCTAAATCAAGGTGGTGCATTAGCCTGGGGAGCAGATTGCTTCCCTCCGGCCGCAATGGACCGGATAAATAACTTGTTTGGCAATAGTGAATTATTATTGGGTGATACTGACCCAACGGTCATCAGGCTCGTCGCCACTCAAGTAGCATTCGATATTCTAGATTTCGGAGGAGTAGGACAATACTGCCCGATACCCACAAAATTAATCGACATCGCGCTCATCAAAAGAAACTTCACCGTACTTGGCATTACGGGAGACACATACCCAGTCAGGTACAAGTACCAGCTACCTGGGGGAAAACATCAGAGGACAGTTAACAAAACGATTAGTCTTTAATGGTATAATATGACTGGCGTCCAGCGGGGCGAGTGCGCGTGAATACTCCGGCGGGGTCCGCAGGTGCGGAAGCAGGTAAAACAGCTGTGTTGCCTGGCCGGTTTGCATATGCCTCAATTTTATGATTTGATAACAGGTCAAACCTTCCTCTTTTCCCAGACCAAGCGTACAAACTAAACATATTCAATGTACTCACCTCTATTGTACAGAGGCACATTTGGCCCTTAGCCCCAACTCAAGTATATCTCCAACTACCGCGCTAAAAAGCTTATCTTTCCACTCTGGAATTCTGACAACTACTACTTTTTAGACCTTTACCTGGTACACACATGCGCCTGCTTTTCATCGTTTTAACTTTGTGGTTTAGCCCTCAATTACTGGCACAGGTAGATGCTTTGGTAATGGAAGCTGAGGGTGCTACAAAGGCACGTCAGGCAGAAATTGCGTTGAAACTAAAAGGATTCGAATTAGAAAGATTTCCTCCTTCTACACGGGTGATGTTGGCCCGTCTTGCTGAAAATCCCGAAACTGGTGGAAGGGCAGATTATGTTCTGCTACTAGGCTTTCTGGGAGAGATCTCCAGTGTTGGAAGAATTGCTTCAGAACAAGGTAAAACAGACCCCCTCAAACGGGCCGTCAACCTTGCCAAGGTTCGCACAGGAGATACTTCCCGCCGGGATAATTTGTTGAAAAACGTCCGCAACTACAACATCGAGGATGACTTCACCTACAGTGTACTTCCTTTACTGGTTTACACCCGCCAACGAGAGGTCCTCGACTACCTCTGGCAGCAGTTGATAACAGAGAACCTTCGCTGCTCTCCTTCAGATGCAGAGACGTCAGGCCGAATTGACTGTGCTTACCGGATAGCAGAAGCTATTGCCCCAGCCATCGTGGACTTCCCCGTTGCCACAGATGAAGAAGGAAACTTAGTCACCGAAGATTACCGCGCCGCGCTACAGGAAATACGACGCTGGTACGCTGCTCATTCAAAAGACTACCAAATCGTTACAGAGACCTACTAAAAGCTTCAAAATAACCATGCGCTATTTACTCTGCCTACTTTGTTGCGCATTTTTGACTTACTCCTTAGCGGCCAACACCGGCCCGGGGCGGCCGATGCCAATCAACAATGAATTAGCAAAGCTAATTAAGGACATAATGCCCGTTACGGAGCCCTCTGGGAACACCGTCAACGCCGCTCTATTATCTCCTCCAACGGCAGCAGAAAAAGCAGCGCTGACTTCCGCCTTCGCAGCCCCTACGGCCATCAGCGGTACGGGTGATGACCTCCGAAAAGTCGCTGCCTTCACTACTGATGTGAAGAATAAAGTCGATTCCGCCCGGGCCATCCTGAATATGGTCCGTGACGAAGCCCGCCAGCTACAAAATCTGGTGGATGCACAACTCGCCTCCCTTCCCCTTGGCATCAAGCAGACCATCGGTAATACCGAAGTATTCATCGCCATCGCCGAAGCCAGACTGACCCCCAGTGCTGCCGAAGTGGACATTTACTGTAGCCTGGATCTTCCGGACACCGACCAGGACCCCATTTTTCTGGCCAAGGGCATTGGCTGGTCTCGGCAAGGAGGCTTCGTGGGAGATATTGAGCTGGAGCTCATTGCTGACTGGGGCATTGACTTCAACGCTGGCCGCAGCCGACTCATCCTCCGAGCAGACGACGGTGGTGACCTCAGTGGTACTTTCGTTAAAGTTAATTGTGATGGCTTCGTCGCTGGCCGGATTGACGCCACCGTAATGTTCTCCCGAAACTGGGTGCTACCCGTCGTCAACGGAGAACCGTTGACGGACGAACTACTCACTGGCGCAACCTCCTCTGAAGAAATCAACTCCGGTGAAAGAGTACAGGCAGATTTCGTTATCGATATCGACGCTCAGAACGGCTTTGACTTCCTGGCCCAGATGCAGGTCCCGATGCCCTTCGTTTTTAAAGGAAAAGAACAGGTAGAAGTCTCCATCGGCATCATGGCCATTGACCTCAGCGACGTGGTTAACCCGTCAGACATGTTCGTTCCGCCCAACTACGTCTCCCCGCACGGCAACGGCCCTGGTCCGCTGGCGCCCACCTGGCAGGGTTTTTATCTCGGCGGACTGGAAATCGTGCTCCCGGAAAAACTATCCAAAGACGGTAATCCACCCATCGAAGTCGGCGCGCCCTATTTGATCATCGA
>CALIGP010000339.1 GCA_938021455.1 uncultured Lewinella sp.
CGGGTCTTCGTCGTCAGGTTAACGGCGTACTCGAGTACGTTGTCGCTAACGGGAATCTTACGGACGAGCTGCTGGAAGTAAAGAATTTGCTCTCCGGTAAGGATGGTGTTGAGTGACTTAACGTCGACACCAGTAGTACCCTTCACGACGGCAATTTCCTGCTCGTAGGTGGGGTAGTCTAGTGGAATGTTAAAAATGAAACGGTCCAACTGCGCTTCGGGTAACGGGTAGGTTCCTTCCTGCTCAATCGGGTTCTGCGTAGCCAGTACGAAGAAAGGAGCGGGGAGGAGGTGACGTACACCGTTCACGGTTACGGAGCGTTCCTGCATCGCTTCGAGCAGGGCCGCCTGCGTCTTAGGGGGCGTACGGTTAATCTCATCCGCCAATACGATGTTAGCGAAGAGAGGGCCGTGCGCGAATTCAAACTTCCGGTTCTCTCCGAGAATTTCAGAGCCGGTGATGTCCGTAGGCATCAGGTCAGGGGTGAACTGGATGCGCTTAAAGTCGAGATCCAATACTTCGGAAATGGTGGAAACGAGCAAGGTCTTGGCCAGGCCGGGAACACCGACGAGTAAGGAGTGACCGTTAGAAAACAAGGAAATTAATACCGTCTTGACGACTTCCTCCTGTCCGATGATCACTTTGCCGATTTCGGCACGAAGATCATGGTAAGCTTTTGCGAGGGCGTCGACGGCTTCTACGTCTGACTTAAAATTAGGTACTGCCATGGGGTTATTCGAATAAGACACCAAAGGTGATTAAAATGCGGGACATATACCAATTGTTGTTCCCGCTTAGTCTTTTGTTAGGACTACTTTCAGGAAAAATGTCACCTACCTTATCATTTAGGCGCGCACGCAGGTGCAAAGGGAAGGTAAAGAGCAGCGTTTGACCGGTCGACGCTGCTTCCAGCAGCGAGCGGCTGCGAGGGCCCTCCGGGCACGAGTTGACTGACGCACTTACGGCTGCCAGCCAGGCAAAAGAACCCATAGCAAACGGGTCTGCTACATTCTGATGGATGAATACTCGCCAGTGGTAGGGTGTTCCCTGTATTGAGCTACGGGCATGACGGTTTTTAGGTGCCAGCTCGCAAGAGCTTTGTAGCATAGGTCTGGGTTTCGCTTCGCGGCTGCCTGCGGCGGTTAACCCAGATAAGGCCCCAAAAATCCGTCGCGATTTAACTCCAATAGACAGAACATCCTATCGCCAGCGGTCAATCCACATTGCTCCTGAAAATATTCATTGCACCTGCGTGCGCGCCATCTATATGGTCTCGTCTCTCCCCACTCGCTGCCAGAGGCTGCTCGTTACCGCTCGCTGCTGGAAGCAGCGTCGACCGAAGCCGAAGACCGCCACGACCGCACCACCAGCACCAACAAACTCCCTCCCGCCAGCAAAAACAAGAGCATCGCCGGAAACCCACCCAGCGTATTCACCAGCCGGATGCCATCAATGCCGGCAAAAGCGACCATCACCCAGGCCGTAGTGCCAATGATGCCGCCCCACAATAACTTAACGAAAAGGGGAGCCTCCTGTCGCTCCGGCGTGATGCCCTCCACGCAGAGTGCGCTCATGGCCGATATATTGGAATCTGCAGCCGTGACGTAAGACAGGAAAACCAGCGTCAGAAACAGCCAGGGCGTGAGCTCTGCCAGCGGTAAGGTGTCCAGGAGAACGTAGATCACGGCCTCCGGACCACCCTCCGTCAGGGCAGCGGAGAGCTGCCCGCTTTCATCCGTTACTAAGCCGATAGCTGCGAAGCAGACCATCCAGAATGCGCCAAAAAGTGAGGTGTACAACAGGTTAACCCGGATAAACTCCCGGACGGTATAGCCCCTGCCCAGCCGACCAAGAAATAAGGCCGTCACGGGCGCCCAGGCGTACCAGCCCGCCCAGTAGAAGCTCGTCCACGCCCGCCCCCAGGCGGCGTCAATGCCCGGGTCCAGCCCCAGATTGCGGGGAACAAAGGTGGCAACATACTCCCCTGCGGCAGAGAAACTCAGCGCCAGGGCTTCCAACGTTGGCCCCGCAAAGAATACGAACACAGCCAAGAGCAAAAAACCAACGACGTTGATACTGCTCAGCAGCCGAATCCCTCGTTGAAGTCCGCTGGCTGCGGATACCGAGAAGGCCCCGACGATGGCCGTAATGATGAGCCCCAGTACCAGCGGCGTGCGCTCCGAAGCTAAGCCACCCGACAAGGATAGCGTACCCGCCCCCAAACTACCCGCCATGCCCGCCACCAGGGCGAAAAGACAAATCACGTCAACTGCTGCACCCGCCTTTTTGTGAATACGCTCCCCAAGCAAAGGCTCCAGTAGCGAACTGATGGCAAAGGGCTGCCGCCGGTTATAAAAGGCCAGGGCAAACAACAAACCGCCCAGGGTGTACACCCCGTAGGGCGTAAAGGTCCAGTGCAGATACATGATGCTCATGGCGAAAACGTCGGGCTCGGCCAGCCCCGCCTCCGGCGGGCCGCTGACGTGATAGATCGGCTCCGCCGTCCCCCAGAACAGAATACCCGTGGCAATGGTCGTACAGACGGTTATCGCAAACCACCGCGGACGGCTCAACAAGGGTGTTGCTGCGGCGCCTCCGATTTTCACCTTGCCCAACGGGCTTACGTACGCAGCGATCACAACCAGTAAGCAAGCGAAAGTCGAGCCATTAAACAGCCAGTCGAAGTGTAGCATGACCCAGTCCGACCAGCCCCGCATGGTGGTCACCATCCCTTCTGGATTCATAATTCCCCAAATAGCACAAGCGAGAAGTGGCAATAGGGGAGGGAAAAGGACGGTGGGGCGGATGCGCATGGGGCAGAAGGTACGACACTGCTCACTACTCCGGTCGACGCTGCTTCCAGCAGCGAGCGGCTGCGAGTGCCCTCCGGGCACGAGTTGACTGACGTACTTACAGCTGTCAGCCAGGCAAAAGAACGCATGGCAAACAGGTCTGCTTCATTCTGATGGATGAATACCGTGTTACCCGGTTGAGGACCTCTGGTCCGAACGCGATCAGGGCCGTAGGCTCCCGGAGCGTGTAGCAGCGGTAGCCTCATGGTGTTACAGGCATTACACGGTCAAAGTCGCTTTGCTCCCATGCCCGATTCGGACCGGAGGTCCTCAACCGAGCCCTTATCCCTCCCTTGCACCAGCGGCCGCGCCCGCCAACTCCCCACCACCAGCACCAATAAACTCTCTCCTGCCGGCAAAAACATGAGCATCGCTGGAAACCCACCCAGCGTATGCACCTGCGTGCGCGCCATCTATATATGGTCTCGTCTCTCCCCACTCCGCTACCAGAGGTAGCTCGCCACCGGAGGCAGCTTCGATCACCCCCACCAAATCAAATATCGAGAGTACGAAGTACTGCGAAGCATATCACAAATCCCGTTTACCGCACCACCACCCGCTGCCCCAACCCAGTAACCCGTCCATCACTATCCAACGGCTGCACAAAGTACAGCCCCGGAGCCAGCCCTTCCAGCGATAATTGCGTTTGCTCGCCCGTAGCGACCACCCGCCGCATTTCCCGCCCGCCGATGTCGTACAAGCGGTAACCACCCGCTTTGCCCTCCACAGTCGTGGAACCACTGGCGGGGTTAGGGTAGATGCGGGGAGCGGCGCCTCGCGCCAGCGGCTCATCAATGGACACGAGCTGCTCCACCTGGAAATCCCAGGCACCCCGGCCGTAGGTGCCGAAGCGGGCGATGTTACGATCTTCGAGGAATTCCACAGAGTAGTAGCGCATGGTGGGGGCGTACTGACCGGCCAGGTCAAACCACCGTTCTTCGCTGACAACATAAACGAAGGGCCCTGCCTCCGTAGCCGCAAAGATCAGACTCTCGGTAGCGTTGGCCGTTAACCCATGAACAACCGTTGGCGGCAGGCCGTCGCTGGCTGGGAAGAAGTTCTCCCCGCCGTCTTCTGACCGCCAAACGGGCGGATTACTGTAGCCCGAGCCGCCCAGCCATACGGTCTCGGCTTCCGTTTTGGAAGCATGGATCGCCTGCCCGTAGAGGTACCAGCCCGATGGTAAAAAATTGAGGGTTTCTGACCAGTTTTCGCCCCGGTCGTCGGAGGCAAAAAAGCGACCCTGATCCGTCGCTACGTAGAAGCGGTCCGGGTTCATAGGCGAATAAGTCATGGCGGAGATCTGACCGGCGGCAGCGTCTTTGAAGTCAAGGGGAAGATCACGGCCCGTCATGGCTCCGTAGTGAACGTCGTCCTCGTCCCGGTTCAGGTCTACTTCCACCAGGAAGGAGCCCGCGCGGGCGGTATCCGAACTGCCGCCAGCGATGTAGAGTTTTACCTGCCCGTCTAAGCGGGGAGGAGACATCATCGGCGTGATCCAGATGAATTCATCCGGGCTTTCAATTTCGAAGCTGCTCCAGCCCAGGCCATTTTCCTCGTCCAGTACGTCGTAAAAACCGTAGACGAAGCCACCGGGGTAGGCGGTAAAGAAAACGTTCCCCTCCTCAGCGAAGTCGAGGTGACCATAATCGCCACTAAACCATTGATAGCCGCCCAGCACGTTGCGTCGGCTGCTGTCATCCTCATCCAGTATCTGGAAGCCCTGATCCTGAGAGCCGGCATAAATGATGTTCTCGTCGCCGGGGTTGGTGCGCACGTCGTAGTACTGAGCCACGTTGAGGCCTTCCTGCGCGACACTATACCACATGCTATCGGCGGGCTCAAGCTGGTTGAGACCGCCATGGTTACTCACCAGCATCTGTGACTCGCCGTCGGGGTCCGTTATTTCGGTCAGGCGCATGATGTCAGCGTGGAGGTAGCGGACGGGGTCGGCGTAGTAGTCATTCCAGCGGTTGGGGTAGGCGAAGGTTTCGCCTCCGTCGCGGGAGACCCAGAGCTCAACGGCGCCCCAGGCGACGAAGTCGGGATCGCTGGGGCGGACGTAGATGGATTGGTAGCGCCAGGGGACTTTGTCCAGGCGGGGCATCTCCCGCCAGTCCAATCCGTCATTATCGCTGCGGAAGAGCTGGTCGTAGGCCTGGAGGAAGATTCTCAGGCTGTCCGTCCCGGGCTGTCTGGCCGCCGCTATTCTGGAACGGTAACTGCCGGTTTTTTCTACGGAGACAGAACTGATGAGGCGAAAGCTTGCGGTGCTCCGGTCCAGCTCGTAAAGGTTGACGCCAGCATTATCGCCCGTTCGTTTCATGGCGGCGAAGAGACGCTCCGTTCCGGGCGGGTTATACAGGTGGGTAATGGTTTGGTTTCCATCCACGGTCGCCTGCGGCGGGCCGGGCAGTTGATCGTAGCTGATGCCACCATCTACAGAATGGAATATTTCATAATTGCCCCGGAGAATTTGTATGGTCGTGAAAATCTCGTCGCCGATAACTTGTGGAGAGAAGAAGTTGTCCATCGCTGCTTCATCGATGACGTTACCGTTTTCCCGGACGGTGGCAAATTCCCAGCTTTTTCCGTCATCGGGGGAATACATCGGCCGACTGTCGGAGAAAGCCAGCAGGTGACGGCCAGCATCAACGGGCACCAGGCCAAGAAATTCACGGTCGAAGTATATGTCATGGTTGACCAGGCTGTAGGCTTCGCTTTTGTAGTCCATTTCCCAGATGGAGCCGCCGGCGGACATCAGAAATAGCCGATTAGCATCCGTGGGGTCCTGCACGACGTCAAAGACACTGCCAGCGGTGTATTTACTGCCGCGCTCAAACCATTCGCCGGTTAACAGACCATCTGCAAATGATTCGCTGCTCTTTTCCGTGAAACGCCCCTGCCGCTTGCGGTGGCGGGCCATGGCGTTATGGCTTTCCAGTTTCCGCCAATCCGTGCCGGGGGCTGCGCGGTGAAGGCTTTCCAGCCAGCGTTCATGGCGGTTCTCCTTGTCAGCACCCTCATTTTCCCCTTCTACCCGAATGTCAATGGGCGCGCGTTGGGGTAATTCGGTAGGGGAGGGGCCGCAAGCGGTTAATAAACCAGCGAAGAGCAGCAGCGTAATAAAAAACTTCATGGGTGTAACTTTGGAAAAAGAGCGTGACTAAAGGTAATAAATGCCATTCAATCGCCTTGTCGGGGCGCTGACGCAGGTGCAAGGGAAAGGACAAAGAGCAGGGTGGCGGCGGGACGCTTAAAGGACGCTGCCGCGAGTCAAGCAGACCTCGAAGCGTCCGACAGGACCTTCGAGCGTCTGCGTCTGCCTCCTCCATCGTTTACTTCCAGCCAGCACCCTTCGAGCCACTGCCCCCTTAACCCTCCCCGGCATCCTGCGTCCGCGCCCACCTACTCCTGCATAAACAATTTGTGTTTTTGACCGTTAAACGCTACATTTGTAAGCGTATTCCTTACTGATGTCCAATGAAAAAACAAAAGGTGAACCGGAAGTATAACTTCCCTGATGCGGATCTCTACCAGATGTGTATGGATGCCATCCGGATGGCCAAGCGGGACCTGAAAAGCTTCAAAACCTATGGTTATGATGGCCATCGACTCAAGGGTTTTCATAACCGCTGCCAAAAATTTGTTGACGTCCCCGATGACGATGAGCTGCTGGGTGACCAGATGATCGTCACGGATAAAAAGTACGAAGCATCCGAAAAGGTAAAGCACGCCATTCGTTCCATCATGACCCGTGTGCGCGTCAAATTCAGTAACCGGACCGGCCGGTACCGTAAGTTTGGTACCGCGAAAATTGGAGACATGACGGACGCGCAGCTGCTGTTCTGTGGCCGACGGGTCATCCGTGTCGCCAGGGCGCAGTGGAACTTTCTGGAGGAAACCGGACTGAACGAAAGTCACCTCAAAAAACTGGCCGATGCCTGTCAGAAATTTGAAACGGCCATGAATATCCAGCAGGATAAAGTGGCGGACCGGGACATTGCCGTGGAATCCCGGATAGATATCGGTAACCTACTCTACGAAGAAGTGATCAAGGTCTGCGAGATCGGTAAAGATCTCTGGGCCGAGTCCGACCGGGCCAAGTACGAGGCCTACTGCATATACGAGAGTAATAATGAGCAGAAGAAGATTGCTAAAGCGAAGTAGACGAAAGAGATCGCTTCGCTCTTTTCCCCTTTAGACGGCCTGTGCCCTTTTAGACGAAAGAGGTCGCTTCGCTCCTCTTTCTCTTAGACACCGCTTCGCGGTTTTTAGACGCTTCGCTTTCAGAGCTCCGAAATAGGCGTCATCTTTACGTTCTGAAATTATAGCGCCCTAAAGAAGGGTAGCCGTCTAAAAGTGCATTGTTGAACATGCTTGTTACGCTCATTATTCTTGTTTTTATAACCACGGTAGTTTGTGAAATTGGCGCTCGACGAGAGTGGTTGCCCTATTGGGTAATCAGAAAAATTCTCCACGTAGTGGCTGTGGGCGCCTGCGCTGTAGCTACCCTAATTATTGACCGACAATTATTAACGGATATAGTAGCGATAGCTGAAGTGCTGTTAATCGTTCTGGTTGCTTCCGGCAAACTGATGCGCGACGAAACGGGTCGGCTGGCCTGGGGTGTCGTCTGGTTTCCGCTTGCTTTTCTCTTGCTCCTACTGTTTAATGTTGATACGAAAATAGTTGCCTTTAGCATGGCCGCACTGGCTATATGTGATGCATCCGCAACGGTAGCGGGTAAGCTTCTGGCCAAGAACAGCTACCAACTCACGGGAGATTCCAAAAGCCTGGCGGGGAATCTTGGGTTTGTGGGGTCTTTCTTGGTATTGTACATGCTTGCCGGGCCGGTTATTCCGGCCCTTGATTTTACGGGAGTTTGTTTTATCGCCATTATCGTCGCTTCGGCCGAGGCTGTGGGCTCCCGTGGGCTAGACAACCTCACCGTGCCGATAGCCACGGCCTTTCTATTGGGGGCCTTTGTAACGAACCCCATCAGCTCATCGGCCTTAATGCTTTTGATTGTATTTGGAATCATATTTGCCCTACTTCCTCGGATTCAAAAAAGCCTGACGGGAGGAGGAATTGTCGCAGCAATTTTATTAGCTGTCGTCGTAGTCGTTGGTTCCCGTGGCGTGGAGTGGCTATTGCCGCTTTTTGCCTTTTTTGGTAGTAGCCTGCTGATTAGTAGAGTATTCCCCAGTGAGTCGGCGGCTGGTGACGATAAGCATCAACGTCCTCGGGATGCCACGCAGGTACTGGCTAATGGAATGCTATACGGCCTGCTTATCGCCGTCTTTTGGGATTTCGACCCAAGAAATTTTTTCCCGCTTCGGAATGAAGCCCTTGCCCTCACCGCAGTGGCCATCGCTACCGCGGATACCTGGAGTAGTGAAATAGGGCAGCACTTCAAGCAGCCTACCTATGACCTGATCCGCTGGCAGAAGGTGCCGCCGGGTTTGAGTGGAGGTGTATCGACAGTAGGTACACTGGCCGGACTCGCGGGCTCGGCCTTTCTTGTTGGCTGCTTTTTCTGGCTACTTCCGAATCCCAGTTTCGGGCTATGTTTAAAAATAACCTTAGCCGGTTTTCTGGGCATGCTGCTTGATAGCCTGCTAGGATCACTCTTCCAGGCCAAGTATAAAGATCCTTTCATCGATGAGCTGAACGATACGGGAGATACTGATGAGACGCCCGTTCGTGGGTATAGCTGGGTAACGAATGACCTGGTGAATTTCATGGCCATTCTGATTGGGGTTGCCGTATTTGGTTTCTTCCTTTCGCTATAAGTTTGTACCGCCGACTTCAGTTGGCAGTACAACTACCGATTCAAAACGCTGTTCCTAGCAAGGATTGTAGTACTGCCCTACCACTACTATCATACTACCACTACTACCAACTACCATACTAAAAAATGCCCGCACTCCTTCTATTTGTCAAGAACCCCATCCCCGGTAAAACCAAAACCCGCCTCGCTGCCTCCGTCGGCAACGAGATGGCCCTTAAGATGTATCACCAGCTCACGGACTGGACGCGGGAGCAAGCGCTGGGCCTGGAAGGTGTTGACCGTTTCGTGTACTATTCTAATGAGGTAGACACGTCAGATGAGTGGCCTAACGATCTCTTTGAAAAACGACTACAGCATGGCGGCGGACTCGGAGAAAGAATGGAACAAGGCTTCCGGGAAGTATTTACTGACGGGCAGGATCGTGCCATCATCATTGGTAGTGACTGCCCAGGCATCACGACGGACTATCTGAACGAGGCCTTTGCGGCACTGGACGATCACGATCTGGTCATCGGCCCCGCTCTTGACGGAGGGTACACCCTTTTGGGGATGCGAACGCTGGAACCTTCTCTTTTTCGGAACATGGAATGGAGCACCGAAAGGGTTTTGCCCGATACACTCGCCCGCGCAGAAGCAGCGGGTCTGAGTGTCCATCAACTTGCTCCCCTTTCGGATGTCGACTACCTGGAAGACTGGCAGAGCTACGGTTGGCCAATGCCGGAGTGAGGTAGTCGGTACAATGGTAGACGGTAGTCTGTAGATGCCTGCAAAACTACCGTCTACCGTCTACAAAACTACCGTCTACCGTCTCCTCCAGCGTATCAATCCCCGATATTTTACCATCCTTGCTCAACAGAATAGCGACGTAACGAGTTGTGGGGAACTGAGCACAGATGATAATGATGGCTACAGTGATCGGGACGCTGAGCAACATGCCAACAATGCCCCAGAGCATGGACCAGAGAATGAGCGATAGTACCACTACCAGCGGACTGATATTTAAGGTGTCCCCCATCAGGCGAGGCTCCACAATGTTGCCGATGAGAACCTGAATGGCCGTAACACCAAAGGCAACTACAAGGAAAGGCGTCAGGCTATCAAATTGAACCAGAGCGAGAAAAGCAGGGAGTGCCGTAGCTGTTGTAGAGCCAATGGTTGGGATGTAGTTAAACAAGAAGATCAGAAAGGCCCAGAAGAGAGCATAGTCGAGGTTAATGGCTTCCAGTACAATCCAGCTTAGCAGGGCCGTAATCAGGCTGGTAAATGTTTTTACGCCGAGGTAGGTCCGCATTGCTGTATTAATCTCTTGCAAGACAACGGAGAGTTGGTTGGATTCGTCAAGACCCAGGCCCAGTGCGGTCATTTTTTTGGCAAAAGCATTTTGCTCGATCAGGAAGAAAAGGACGTAGAGCAATACGAGGAACAAGCCTTTGGCAAAGTTCGTGATGGTATTTAGCAGGTCTGCTGAATAGGTCCAGAGTTGGTCTCCAAGGGCAAAACTATTGAGGGTAGGAACTTCTGCGTCTGGCCGGAAGATCTCGTACACCCGGGCAATTTGAGCATCAATTCTCGGAGCGTACTTCTGACTGTCCACCACGAAGCTCTGCACGGTGGCAACAATGGTGTCACCCACCAAATAAAGAGACAGACCAATAAATATGAGAGACATTCCTAGCGTCAGCGCATTTGGCAACTTAGCACCCACGAGTGGAATGTGACGAAAGAGATTGTTCAGTGCGTTCACCAAATACCAGATCACCAGCGCCATGAAGATGGGGACCAAATAAGCCTTGCCCACAACAATCAGGGTCAGTAAGAGACCGATTGTTAGAAGCCAGGCTGCTACTTGGGTGATTTTCATAGGAAATCCGCTCGTAAATAGTGCAGAGAAGTGATGGTGAGTTGCACTAAGGGTTAGTGTATAGAGAGAGTAAACGCCTGAAGCAGGTCATTCGATATAAGTACTAACGTATAGTTAGACGCATCCGCACCTGCTTATGAATAACTACCCTTCGTAGATCAATACGCCAGAGCTGAAATCTTTGATAAATCCGAGGCAATTTTTTCGAGGCTTACAGATAAGGTAGCCCCGGCAGTCGTAGAGGTATTGCCCCGAAGGCGACTCAATCAGGTAAACGAAGCGACCATCCTCCCAGGGGTAACGGGTGATGTAGGTAGCACCTACGCCAATACCAAGGTCTAGTAACCAACGGCTGGGCTTGTCGTAGGATTCGCAGACAACCGGCCGGGCGACACCTGAACTTACCCGTAGCAGTCGCATACAGGTGATTCGGATGACAGCGTCTGCATTGCCGCAGGTGGACCCTTCGTAGTTGTTCATGAATTCATAACCAATACTGATGCGGGTGCCGGCTTCCAATGGGTCTCCGCGTGGAGTAGCGCCAACGAGAAAAAGATTCCCTTCATCGGACTCCAGCAAAATGCCGCAGCCATCAACACCATCGTAGTTACGAACCTCTACCGCTATGTGGCAGCTATTGTCAGGGTAGGGGAGGGAAGGGGCAACGGTTTCCGCCCGACGGAGATAGGGGGCGTAAACGGTTTCCGGAATTGCCGGAGGAAGAAAAGGCCCGGCCACTTCATTTTCAGCATTCTGGAGCGTTGCTTCTTGCTGGTCCGTCCCCTGAGGGATGGTGTCAGCTACTGCGCTAAGAGAAGACGGTGTAGTTGTTACTGTTGGGGCTTCCTTCGTCGTCACAACTTTTGGAGAGCCACAGCCAATAAGGAGAGGCAGAATCAGGAAAAAATAGAGGAGCTTGTTCAATTCTAAAATATTTGGATGGTAAACTACTATTCCACTTACATAGTTAAGTCTAATAGCCGCGCAAATTTTGTTATTTTTGCCCGCCTATCGCGCATGATTGCGCTACTAACTACTAAGTAAATACAAAATAATCCATGAGCGGAACTAAAATTACCCTCGCCAACGGCAAGCTGAACGTACCTAGCGACCCCATTATCCCTTTCATCGAAGGAGATGGTATTGGTCCTGACATCTGGGCTTCGGCCAGTCGTGTTCTGGAAGCTGCTGTGGAAAAAGCATACGACGGCAAGAAGCAGATCGTTTGGAAAGAAGTACTGGCGGGGCAAAAAGCCATGGACAATACCGGCGAATGGTTGCCACAAGCAACGCTTGATAACATCGATGAGTACCTCGTATCCATCAAAGGTCCATTGACAACACCCGTTGGTGGTGGAATTCGTTCCCTCAACGTAGCACTACGTCAGAAGCTGGATCTCTATGCTTGTGTTCGCCCGGTACAGTACTTCGAAGGAGTGCCCAGCCCGGTTAAGAACCCTGAGCACGTAGACATGATCATCTTCCGGGAAAACACGGAGGACATCTACGCCGGTATTGAATTTGCCGAAGGCACGGATGAAAACGCTGCTTTCCTGCAGTGGCTGAAGAGCAACTACCCCGAGCGCTACGCGAAGGTGCGCTTCCCCGAAACGACTGGTATTGGTATCAAGCCCGTGAGTCAGGAAGGTACCAACCGTCTCGTTAAGGCGGCTATCCAGTACGCAATTGATAACAATAAGGACAGCGTTACCCTCGTCCACAAGGGTAACATCATGAAGTTCACGGAAGGAGCCTTCCGTGACTGGGGCTACGAATGTGCCGCACAAGACTTCGGTGGCGAAGAGCTCGACGGCGGCCCGTGGCACGTCATTAAGCACGAAGGCCGGGAGATCATCGTAAAAGACGTGATCGCTGATGCTATGCTGCAGCAGATCATCCTTCGTCCCAAGGAGTACGGCGTAATTGCTACCCTTAACCTGAACGGTGACTACATCTCCGATGCCCTCGCAGCACAGGTAGGTGGTATTGGTATCGCTCCCGGTGCTAACATCAACTACAATACGGGTGTTTCCATCTTCGAAGCTACTCACGGTACGGCACCAAAGTATGCTGGTCAGGATAAAGTAAACCCCAGCTCCGTCATCCTCTCCGGAGAGATGATGTTCCGCTACATGGGGTGGACGGAAGCCGCCGACCTCATCATCAAAGGCCTCAACGGTGCCATTGCTAAGAAGCGCGTCACTTACGATTTCGAACGCCTCATGGATGGAGCTACCCTCCTGAAGTGTTCTGAGTTTGGCGATGAGATCATTGCAAATATGTAATTAAGACGGGTGTACACCCGTCCTACTTCGGCCGCTGGCCGAATAAGATAATACCTGAGCTGATTTATAGGTATTGAAGGGCTCCCGGCATCGCGCCGTGGAGCCCTTAGTAGTTCCCCACCCGAACTTCGAGAACGGAAGAAGGTAAAGACTTCAAATCCAAAAACGCCGCCACGCGGGCTAACTCCTCCTCCGCCGAGGGCGAAGTGAGCAGCCCATAATCCAGAAAGTAAGTTTGTTCGGCGGAAAGATCCCGCTTAGCCATCGCCAGGTGCTGCTGATAGATCTGCCGAAATTCGTCTTTGTGGCTCTCTTCCGTTAGCATCCCCATGGTGAAAGCAGATTCGACACACTCCTCTACGTCCCGAACGATGTAAATGGTCCGGGAGTCCGGCAGACGGGATTGCCAGAACACCAGGCTTGGAACTGGCCACTCCGGTAACTTAACGCCCCATCGATCGTACTTGGCTGCCGTCGAAAAACCCGCACAGAGTTGGTCGAGTAGCTCTTCATGTATGGAAAGGTAAGTCGTGACTTCAGGTAAAAGATCAGGGATCCATTGATTGACCTTTCCTTCCCGAACCTCCGCTAGCAGCCCGTCCCGCCAATCACTATTGTAGGAATAGCTCTGTTGCTTAACCTGAAATAGCATTCCAGCCTGCAGGAGATCATTAGCTGCAGACTCACCAAAAATCATCGCCTCTCCGGAGGCAATGCAAAGTCTCTGTAGTAAAGTAGTGCCTGACCTGCGGGCCGGGGCAGCAATAAAGATGGGGCGCTGGGTTGATGTCATGAGGGAAAGATAGTGCGAAACGACCTTTTACTAAGAAGCCCCTCCCGACAAAATCGGGAGGGGATTCTACGCTTCAGACCAAGATACTGGTCGATTAGTCGATCATCATGATCGGTACTTCAACGATGGTCTTGTCCCAGCCCATCTTCAGGTGAACGACGCCAGCACTCGCCTCGTAAAGCGTAATGGAGAAATTTTCGATGACTTCATCAGACGCGGCGGTAGGTACCGTAATGGTCGCTACGTTGTGTTCAGGCTTGTAAGCGTACACCCCCCAACCATCAACGTCCAGGGAGAAGAATACTTCCCAGTTGTCGGCATTAGGGATGGCACCAATGGAGTAACGGCCAGCGGGAACGATGGCGTCACCTATCTTGACTGGAGCGTAAAACTGGATTTCGGTAGCTTCGTTAGCCCCCAGTCGGTAAGGCTCTCCGTAAGGAGCCAGGTCGCCTCCCCATACGTCGCGCCCCTTTTTGTAAGGGCGGCTGTACAGAACCCGAATTTTTGGCTCCATAGCCAGGGCCGCGCTATCTGTTTTGGCAAAAGCCCGGAATGCAGCACGGGCAGGGTGGTAAACGGCGTCCAGCGGACTTTTATCCACGTCACCAAAATCTTGAGCGCTAAGACCAAGGCCAAAAATCATGGTCAATAATAAGAGTGTTATGCGGAGCATGGGGATAAAATTTATAGTGAAAAGGGTAGTACTACAAAACAAGGACAATTGGGAAGCGGGATGGGTTGAGTACCTGGATTAGAATGATAGCGTAGGCCGGGGAATTGGATTCGTAGGATTAGCAATAGGATGCTTAGGATCGAGAGACGCTCCGCCTTTCTCCCTTCCTCTGTGACCTCCGTACGAATAATGTCAGTCGCGTAGCGACAAAGCATCTGCGCCCATCCGCGAAATCCGCGATTCGAAAACAAGCGGAGATTAGAATGATAGAATGTGAGAATTATATAATGCGGCCGGGGAAGTTGGATTTTTAGGATCGGAAATAGGAT
>CALIGP010000340.1 GCA_938021455.1 uncultured Lewinella sp.
AAGGCGCTGTACTAGAGGACCGAACCTTACTGGAAGAGCACGAAGACCTAACCATAAAGTTTGCTTATCGCCTTGCCGAAGGGAGTAAGGCCAACCTCTTATTAGAAGGGGAACACGCCTTTTCTCTAGATCAGGCCCGCCTGAAGGACATGCCCGCTCGTACTAAAATGGTCGTCTCTCCAGGTTCCTGGCAGGAAATAGAGCTTTCGTATAAAGCCGCTACGGAAGACAACCCCGCACTGGTGGTTGCTGCTTACCTCAATGGAAATTTGCTCTACTACCAGCAAGCCCTCATGGGAAAAGCAGATGGCCCGCTTACAATTAAACCGGTCTCTGGTAAGGTAGAAATTGCTGACGTAGAGTATAGCAGTAATGCTGGCCGGGGTTCAACCGTCGACCCTGCCGGTAACATCATTTTGAACGTTCCTTTATTACGGTACGAATTGTATGACCTGGAGCCCGGAACCGAAGACGTAAAAGATTGGGCGTCCATGGAACCCGTCGTAACGGGATATACGAACCGCTTTGACATCAATTACCTCCGGGAAGGGAAGAATGCTTTCGCGCTACGCTTTTTTGGAAAGCTTCATGTGCCTGAAACGGAGGAGTATACTTTTCAGATGTGGACATCCAACCCCGCCAGAGGCCGCTTTTATGTCGATGGTGATGAAAGGCTTCATCGGGGAGGTGACCAATCTACCTGGCGGGCAAACGAGACCCTTAGCCTGTCCGAAGGCGTACATGATGTTCGCGTGGATTACATACAAAAAGGAGGGTGGAATGCCTTCAACCTCGGTTATCTGGTCGGCAATCAGGGGAAAATGTCCTTCAACAGCATGGATGGCCCCAAAGCAATTGCTCGCCCAGGCGGCACGAGTACACTTGAGGTGGAAATGGACGAGTATCCTTATTTGCTCCGCAGCTTTTTATACTACCCGGCTCCCAAAGTCTATGAAGCTTCCGATAAGCGGACTCACGTCATAAGTGTCGGAGAAGGGCAGGGGCCTCACTACTCGCTTGATCTTCAATCTGGGGCTTTACTCCAGGTTTGGCGCGGCGGCTTTGCCGACGTTCATGAAATGTGGGACGGACGCGGAGAGCCACAGGTAATGAAGCCATTAGGTAATTCTCTTGTCCTTGATGGCCGGATGCAATGGGCAACCTCCGCAAGCAGTTCCTGGCCTGGCTTCCCCGATGACCCGGACGAAGACGACTTCGCCCACCGGGCGCACGAACTGGATGAAGCTGGTCGGCCTACCTTTCTTTATAGCTTTGGCCCCGGCGAAGTATCGGATAAAATTGTTCCCGAAGGAACCGGATTACTCCGTGAACTCACCTTTAATGCCGGCGGAAACCCGGAAGCCTTCACCCAAATTGCCGCCGCACGCACCATTACCGAAACGGCACCCGGGCAATATGAATTACGGGGGCCAGGACTAAAGATCACCATTGAAAGCTATGATGGAGAAGGACTCTCACTGCAACGTGGTGGCGGAATGGATCGTCTCATTGCTCAAATACCAGCCAAGGGGCATATTCGCTACCGGATTGATTGGTAAGCTATTCTTCTATTATTTGAACTATCGGGAGCTTCCAGAGCTCTGCTAAACACTATCTGATGCGTTATCTATTGACTTTTGGTGCCTTCTTACTCTGCCTAACCCTATCTGCTCAACAGGAAAGCGACTATTACCAAATTGAAAAAATCACCATCCCAAAAGAAGTGGAACTTGAAGTCGGAGGAATGGACTTTATGGCGGATGGCCGCCTCGCCGTATGCACCCGCCGGGGAGAAGTGTGGTTGATTGGAGATCTGGAAGAAGAAGCCTCCTACGTTCAGTTTGCCCGTGGCCTGCACGAACCCCTTGGGCTGGCCGTCAATGATGGGGCCATCTATGTTTCCCAAAGAGGAGAAGTGACTAAGCTGGAGGATACCAATGGTGACGACCGGGCCGACCGCTTCGAAACCGTCTACGAACTACCGCTAACGGGCAACTACCACGAGTATCACTACGGTCCCTTATTTCGTCCGGATGGATCCATGATGGCAACCATGAACGTCGGCTGGGAAAGCGGAGGCGTAAGCCGCGTGAAGTGGCGGGGATGGATGATGCAGTACGATACCGACGCAAAGAAATTAAAGCCCTACGCAGCGGGCCTTCGCAGTCCGGCCGGTTTTGGCACGAACGCCCAGGGAGACATTTTTGTCGCTGAAAACCAGGGAGACTGGATCGGCTCCGGCCGCATCACCCACCTGGCCGAAGGCGACTTCGCCGGTCACCGCGAAAGCCTGAACTGGGCCGATCAGCCCGGCTCAACGGTGAAGACTCGGCTGGACGACATCCACGATGATTACAAGACCATGTACGCCGCCCGTGAAGCACTCGGTACGGTGAAACTCCCCGCCGTTTGGTTTCCACACGGTATTCTGGGCATTTCTACAGCGGCCATTATTACCGACCGGACGGAAGGTGGCTTCGGGCCCTTTGCCGGGCAGATGCTGGTCAGCGATCAGGGGCAGAGTAAAATTATGCGCGTAAGCCTCGAAAAGGTAGAGGGGGAATACCAGGGAGCCGTGTTCCCATTTCGCGAAGGATTTGCTTCCGGGCTCCTGCGTCTGAATTTCAATAAAGACCATACGCTTTATGCGGGGCAGACGGCGCGGGGATGGTCCGCAACGGGAGGCGAAAACTTTGCACTGGAACGCTTGCGTTGGACGGGTAAAGTCCCCTTCGAGATGTACCAGATCAAGGCCACCCAAAACGGGCTTGACGTGGAGTTCACCCAACCGGTCAACCCGGCTACCGTGCGGGCTTCTGCCTTCACGATTCAGAATTTCACGTACCTCTACCGCAAGGCCTACGGCTCACCGGTGGTGGATATTAAAGACAATGCTATCCAGTCAGCGACATTATTACCCGACGGGAAAACGGTTCGCCTCGAACTGGCGGGCTTCCGGCCCGGCTTCATCTACGAGGTGAAACTCAAGGGCGTGCGCGGCAAAGATGGTAGCGGTCTACTGCACGATTTCGGCTACTACACCCTCAATGCCATTCCGGGTGGAGGAGGAGGCGCGGACGCAGGTGCAGTGCAAGCTGAAGGAGCAATGACCGGCGAATACGTGGCCGCTAAGCGGCCCACCGAAATGCCCGCCTCCTGGAACGGAAAAGTAGACACCGAGCTCCTGCTGGAAGCCACCCCTGGCATGAAGTTCAAGCAAACCTATCTCACCGTCAAGGCCGGTGCTAAAGTCCGCCTCACTTTTCGTAATCCGGATGATATGCAGCATAACTTCCTGCTCACCTCCGGTAAGAAGGGCGACCTCGTCGGCAAAGCCGCCGATGGCCTCGGCCTCAAGGGCCTCGCCGAAGGCTATATCCCAGATATGGACGAAGTGTTCGTCCACACCCGGCTCGTAGAGCCGGAAACCAGCGATGTTATCTACTTCGAAGCCCCTAAAAAGCCTGGACTCTATGAGTACATCTGTACGGTGCCGGGGCACTATCAATCGATGAGAGGAGTGCTAAAGGTGGAGTAGCTTTGTAGCAACGGCTTCAGCCGTTCGCTGCGAACGGGGCCGAAGGCTCCCGAAGCGGGTAAGTGCGGTAGCTTCCAATAACAAGCGTAGGCTCAAAGGAATACCTCCCGTAGCGATAGGTAGAGAATTGACTGCAGGCCTTTCCGCAACCCATCGTTTCCGTTATTCCCACCGTTTCCGTCACGCTTACGTTTTCGTTAGGCCTACTGGCTGCCCCTCAAT
>CALIGP010000341.1 GCA_938021455.1 uncultured Lewinella sp.
TTTTCCTTCGTGGTGATTTCGGTCACTCCATCGCTAACATGCCCGCTAACTTCTACGGTCAGCACGGTAACGCGATCAGCCGTCCGCTGGACAACCTCATCGTAGGTGAGCGTTTCCTCGAAGGTGTTATTAGTGCGCCTAAGTTCTCTGACTACTTCGTAGAGAAGGCCAGCTTCCTGGCCCTCGATAACCTGCAGCTTGGCTACAAGTTTGATCTGGGTGAAAACACTGGCTTTGATAACATCCGCCTCTACGTAGCGGGTCAGAACCTGTTCTACATCACGAATTACTCTGGTGTTGATCCTAACGTTCGTTTCATCGACGATCAGAACGGTAACGGTTTCATCGACAACGGTGAAAACCCCCTTACACCTGGTATCGACCGTCGTAGTACTTTCTTCCGTACGCGTACCCTCACTGCGGGTGTAAGCGTAGGATTCTAAATCGGTAAACTATCATTTTTAAATAAGCGACGTATTGTCGGCCGGGGAGGTAGCCCTGCTCTTTTCCGGCCGATACTGCGTCAAAATTTCTGCATCTATGCAAACATTATTTAAACTTAGGGTTGTCACTGTCCTCTTCCTGGGCATGTTGATGGTTCCCTTCAACTCCTGTACCGACCTGGAGCCGGAAGTATTTTCCGACCTCACGCCGGCCAACTTCCCCGCCTCCCGCGCGGATCTCGTAACCTCTTACCTGTCTTGTTACACTCGCCTTTACGGCATGATGAACCACGGTGGCTACATGTCTATCCAGGAAGTTTCCTCGGATGAGATCATGATCCCCCAGCGTGGCTCTGACTGGTTCGACGGTGGCATCTGGCTGCGTACGCACCGCCATACCTTTGACGCAACCGATCCTCAGTACAATGGTGCCTGGACTTTCCTTTACCAGGGAGTCCTGCAGGCCAATGCCGTAATCACGGCCATTGAGGTCAGTACTGCTTTGACGGATGCTGAAAAAGCTCCCTTCCTGGCTGAGCTTCGTTCACTTCGTGCCTACTTCTACTTCCAACTGGCTGACTCCTTCGGTGATGTGCCACTGGTAACGGAGGACAGCGATCCTGCGGACATCGAGCCAATGGCTGCATCACGGGCTGACGTTTTCAACTATGTTGTTGCGGAACTCAACGATGCTGCTGGCGACCTGACCCGCGATCGTGGCGTTAGTACTTACGGTAAGATCAACTACTGGACGAACCGTGCGCTCCTGAGTCGCATCCTGCTAAACGCAGAAGTGATGACCGGCACCGCTCAGTGGGCTGCTGCTGAAGCTGCTGCTGATGAGGTAATCAACTCTAACCAGTACAGCCTCACTGACAACTACTTCGCTAACTTCGACCCGGACAACGACAATGGCTTCGCCAGTACGACCGAGAACATGTGGGTAGTTCCTTACGATGCTCCGGCTGTCGCAGGTGGCTTCAACCTGGTTCAGATGACACTGCACTACTCTAGCCAGGCTACCTTCAATACGCAGGATCAGCCATGGAATGGTTACTGTACACTGCAGGAGTTCTACGAAAGCTATGATGATGGTGACGAGCGTAAGGGTATTTCTGGTGACCAGCAGACGCGGGGTAACTTCCTCGCCGGTCCTCAGTTCGCTGCTGACGGTGTAACGCCGCTTATCGATGGTACGGGTGATGATCCCGGTGGCCTCGAAGTAGTCTTCACCCCGGAGATCAACAACCTGGAGCCTAACGCTTTCCGTCAGGCAGGTGCTCGTGTATTCAAGTACGGCTACGAAAACGGTACGCCTAACACGATGCGCAATGACTTCCCCATCATCCGCTACGCGGAAGTACTGATGAACAAGGCAGAAGCCATGATGCGTCAGAACGAAGGTGGTTTCTCTATGTTCGTCAACATGGTGCGTAACCGTGCTGAACTCGGCGACGTAGACGATAGTATGAGCATGGACGACTTCCTCGCTGAGCGCGGTCGTGAATTCTTCTACGAAGGTACGCGCCGTCAGGACCTCGTTCGCTTCGGCGAGTTTGGTTCAGGCTGGGCATTCTTCTCTGGCTCTGATGCCACGAAGAACATCTTCCCGATTCCAGAGCCACAGCTCAATGCTAACCGGAACCTCACGCAGAATCCTGGTTACTAAGCTAATCGCTTAATCTGTCCGTACTGATTTGATCGGTACGATGAAATAAGAAACGCCTCTCTTCATTCACTTGAAGGGGGGCGTTTTTTACGTTGGGGCGTTGTTTAATAACATCGGGAGAGTAAGATTCCTAGGATATAAAATAGGATTCTTAGGACCAATCCTATTAATCCAACGCCCTCGGCGACCACCAAAAGAAAACCCATTCCTTCTTCCCTACGTCCCTGATATTAGAATAATAGAATGCATAAAATGATAGAATTTAGCAGCCAGACTAATCCTATCATCCTATAAATTCTATCATTCTAATCTCTTTTATGGTATGTCGTAGTAGCACCCCAATCCACCTTTACCTCCATTATTTTGGTAAATAGCCAATGTTACCGGGAAAATAAGTTTCATAGGAAACCAAAAGGATTCATAGGACCAGTCCTAAAAACCCTACCCAAATCCTATTCATCCTAATCTCCCGGACACCACCAAAGAAGGCAACCATTCCTTCTTCCCCACGTCCCAACCT
>CALIGP010000342.1 GCA_938021455.1 uncultured Lewinella sp.
GATGACAGTTCAGGCAGCGGGCTTTAGTCCGAAAGAGATGAAGACCTCTAATCTCAGCGATCTCTAAGGCATCCTTATCCCCTTCAATAAATCGATCTACCCGGCTTTTACGGCTGTAAATGCCGCGTTCAAAATCGGCTAGGGCGGTAGTGATGTCTTCCTGGCTGATTTTGCTCACACCGTAAGCTTCCTGTAAAGCCTGCTGGTATTCTGGTATAGCGTTGAGTTCTGCTTCGAGACCGGAAAGGTCCTCGTTCATTTCGTTTTGGTCTTGCAGCGGGCCGAGCACTTGCTCTTCGAGGCTGGCGGCGCGCCCGTCCCAGAAAAAATGGTCCCAGAGCGCGACGTTTAGTAGACTGGGAGCGTTTCGCTGCCCGCGTTGTCGGTTGTGGCCGAAGCTTTGTCGACGACCATCGCCCCAGGCGAGGTCGGGGTCATGGCAGCTGGCACAGCTGATCTGGTTGCTGGCGGAGAGACGGGGGTCGAAAAATAGTTTTTTACCGAGTTCCGCACGGTTTTTGGCAACTTTAAGGCTATCCCGCACAAGGGGCTCCAGTTCAGCATTGGGGTCAACACCGGGGCCAAGTACCGCTGGTGGCCAAGTATCTGGCGAACCAGCGTAGGCCAACTTTAAAGCGTCTGATTCTGGCCGGCAGGCGGGTAGAAGGAATAAAACAGCGAGCACTACCCATAGAAATGGATAGTGCTCGACTGCTGATTTGGGATAAGGTGGGGGCATGTTTTAGGTTGTAAGGTTGCAGGTTTCAAGTTGCAGGTTATTCGGCAACTTGCAACCTGCAACCTGCAACCTACAACCTGCACTTACCGCTTAATAACTTCAATGAGCACCCGTCGGTTTCCATTGCTCACTTCAACTGTGTAGGCACCTGCGGGGAGCGCCTTAATGGACAATTCGTGCGCTCTGGCGTTAATGGGCCATGCCTCCTCTTGTAGCTGCTGGCCGCTTACGTTGAACACGCGAACTACTCCTTGCGGAAGGCTCTCGCCCAACTCAATTCGTAACTGGTCAGCCGTCGGATTTGGGAAGGCCTTCACGGCTTCAATGCCGAAACTGTTCACACTGTTCACGATGGCGTTACCAACTAAGGCAAACCGGACCTCCGTCATCTCTTCAGCATTGAGGGAAACATCAAGGTTGAGCGTATCCATAAAGGCACCTTCGGTGGTTGGCGCGAAAGTAACGTTGATGGTGTCTTTCCCACCCGCTGAAACTCGAGCGCCAGCCAGATCACCTGACGTAAATTCCATGCCAGAACTCAGGGTAGCGGTGTACTGTAGTGGCCCTGCTCCACTATTGGTCAGTACAACGGCGATCGTAGAGTCTGTTCTACTGGGTACTTCGCCAAAGTTGATCTCGTCGAGACCCATGATTATCGCATCGTTTACGCTTACGTCAAGTGCTCCACTGGGAGCAATACCGATACCCTTGAGGTAGATTTTGACTTCTTCCGGACCATTTCTGCCGAAAATGAAAATCTCTAGACTGTCTACAAAGGTTCCTCCGGTAACGGGCAGGAAACCTATCTGAACATTGGCAGTCCTCCCGGCTCCAATGCTGTCAAGCTCGCTGAGTGGGAGAACGGCAAAGGGGTCACCAATGTCGTTGAGGTTTTCAATCTCAGCGCTGGTCGGGCCGGTACCAGTACTGACGATATCAAAGTTTCGGGTGATCAGGTCTGCACCAAGGTTGAGGCTCCCCATATTAATGGTGTCTCCGTTATTGATGCGCCCCTGACCTTCGACGGCTAGCTCGTATTCGGCAATTTCTGCGGTCAGTACCCAGAGTTCTTTGCCGTTTTCGTCATCAGCTTCAAAGAATAGCCGATTGCCGATCAGGATAGTTTCGTCGATACCGCCGTCTTCGGCACCAGGGCCAATGTCCGTTATACGAGTAGGGCCAGCATCAATGACGACAGAAAGCTTATAGAGCTCTTCTCCATCTTCTGGCGTAACACCGGTAAAATAGATGGTTGAACCCGTAAAAATGATATCGGTTGGCTCGGTAGGAATTACATACTCTTCACCATAAAATTCCGTCAAAGAATTAATCTCGATATCTCCATCCTCATCAATGGACAAGAAGAAAATCTGTTCTGCGACCTCGTCCTCTGCAACGAATACCAAGAAGTCATCGTCTTCGGGGCCGTCCAATATGGTGAAATCTGTAGGTGAGCTACTAGCTGGCCCTTCATTGATTTCCAGCATCATTGTACCTTCGGTAGTGCCATCAGAGACGTAGAGTTCTGTGCCATTGTCAACGGATTTTCCGGAGAAGAATAGCTTGCCTCCGAAAGAAGTCAGAAAACCAGGGTCTCCGTTGTCAGGTCCAGGGACTAGGTCAGTAATCCGTTCGGCGGAAATGCCGTCTGTCCGGTAGAGTTCTCTACCAAATTCTTCGGTGTCAGCGCGAAAGTACACAGCGCCATCATGAGGGGTGAACTGGTTAGGTCCGGAGTTGCCGTTACCATTGGGCTTGATATCTGCGACACGGAAAGTTCCGCTATCGAAGCCGTCGCTGATCCAGAGTTCCTGTCCCGTAGTGCCATCGTTGCCATTGAAGAAAATGAGGCCGTCGAATACGGTCTTAAATAGCGGGTTACCGGGGGCTCCACCGGGGTTAATATCGATTACGACTATTGCTGAGTCTCCCATCATGTCGAGCCGGTGTAGCTCAGAGCTGAGGGCTGCGTCACGGGCGGTGAAGTATAATTCGTTATTCAGGATGGCGAAGTCAAAAGGATTGGAGGCGTCGGAGCCCGGGTTAATGTCGTCTACCAGTACGGTACCTTCAGTGGTGCCGTCAGTAGAGAACAATTCGTCTCCGGAGGTGGCGTTCTTTGCTTTGAAGTAAGCCTTACCATTGAAGAAGATGAAGTTGTCAGGATTAGAGTTACCCGCAGATACGGAAGGATCATCGTTGATGTCCTTGATCAATCGTGTCCCGTCAGCGGTACCATCGGATAGGTAAAGCTCCACTCCGGTATCCGTGCCTCGGGCACGGAAAAGGAGGTTGCCCTGAAAGTTGAAGAACCGGGTAGGGGAGGCATCGGCCGCGCCCTCATTAATGTCGGTTAGTCGGGTTGCCTCCTGGGCGGAGACTAGACTGCAGAAAAGCAGGCTCATGCAAAAAGTAAAAAGAATACGCATAGACAATCGAGTTTCTGGTTGAGCGAAATAGCATTTGTCCGTAAGCGTGATATTGCAAGGCAATATTATCTGCCACCAGTCGAGCATTGGTTGATCGGGAGAGCAGAAGCCGCAAACGTTCTCAAAGTAAAAAAGCAAACAATTTTCTTAACGGCTAAGATACAATTTTGTGGGCTGATGGCTAGCTCAACAGCCCCTTTACCACCTTCCCGTGCACGTCCGTCAGTCGGAATCTTCGCCCCTGATGCTTAAAGGTCAGCGCTTCGTGGTCAATCCCGAGTTGATGGAGGACGGTCGCCTGAAAATCATGGACGTGGACCGGGTTCTCGGTAATGTTGTAGCTGAAGTCATCGGTTTTACCGTAAACCAGACCGGGCTTCATCCCGGCCCCGGCCATCCACATGCTAAAGGCGCGGGGATGATGATCGCGCCCATAGTTGTCAATGGTGAGTTTGCCCTGGCTGTAGGCGGTGCGCCCAAATTCTCCGCCCCAGATGACGAGGGTGTCTTCCAGCAGACCGCGTTGTTTCAGGTCCTTGATGAGGGCGGCGCTGGCCTGGTCCGTGTCTCGCGCTTGATTCGTCACTACGCCCGGGCAACCGCCGTGGGCATCCCAGCCCCGGTGATAGAGCTGAATGAAACGAACGTCCTTTTCAGCGAGCCGACGGGCAAGGAGACAGTTGGCAGCGTAAGTGCCGGGGGTACGGCTTTCGGGGCCGTAGAGATCATAAATGTAGTCGGGTTCTTTTTCCTCCATCAGGTCAGGGACGCTGGCTTGCATCCGGAAGGCCATTTCATACTGGGCAATCCGGGCGTCGATCTCGGGGTCCTGGCTGTCGGCGCGTTGTAACTCCTGTAGTTCACGGAGGCGGTCGAGCTGGTTGCGGCGGGCAGCGGTGGTAATGCCGGCTGGGTTGTTGAGGTAAAGAACCGGGTCTTGACCGGCCCGAAATTGAACGCCCTGATGCTGACTGGGCAGGAAGGCAGAGCCCCAAGAGCGAGGATAAAGCGGTTGGGCACCGCCATTACTGCCACGGCTGAGCAGTACGACGAAGGAAGGAAAGTTTTCGTTCAAAGAACCGAGCCCGTAGCTGGCCCAGGCGCCCATGCTGGGCCTCCCGGGGAATTGACTTCCGGTTTGGAAAAACATAACAGCGGGATCATGGTTGATGGCCTCAGTGTACATGCTTTGAATCCAGCAGATATCATCGGCTACTTCGGCCAGATGAGGCAGGCGATCACTGAGCCATTTCCCGGATTGTCCGTATTGCTTAAAGTTGAAGACGGAGCCCGCCAGTGGCAGGGAGCCCTGGCCCGAAGTCATGCCCGTAAGGCGCTGGCCCTGACGTACGCTGGCGGGAAGCTCCTGCCCGTGCATCTTCCGGAGGAGCGGCTTGTAATCAAATAGGTCTTGTTGGCTCGGGGCACCGGACTGGAAGAGGTAAATGACCCGTTTTGCACGGGGAACGAGGCCACCCCTCATGGCTCTTTCAACGGTTTTTTGCACCTGCGTCTGCGGCACATTATTCGCCCCCAAAGGGTTAACCAGGGAAGCAAGACTCATGGCACCCAGGCCCATCCCGAACTTAGTCAGAAAGTCCCGCCGGGAGTGGATTTTTTCGTAATCGTTACAGTTGTGTGGATGCTGCATGGGATAAGGAATTAGCGTTTTGGGGCGAGGGGCCGCAGGTGCAGGGAGAAGGTAAGGGAGCGGTGAAGCTTAGCGCTTTACGTAGGCCTCGTCGAAGCTGAATAACACATTGCCGACACTGGTAAGAGCAGCTGTTTTAGCGGAATAAAGACCTTCGGGAACGGGAGAACTACCAATGGTGAGTAAGGAGTCTACCAGGGCTGGCATAGTGGTGAATCGCTGCAGTTCTTCCTCGTACAGCTCTTTGATCACGCCTAACTCCTCCGGTCTGGCCTTCCTCCCACTCACCAGGCGGAAGGCCTGCCCCAACTGCTGTTCCTCTCCACTGGCCTCCTGCTGTACTCTTTGGGCCAGCACCCGGGCTGCTTCCACAAACTGTGGGTCGTTGAGCAAATTAAGCGCCTGCAAGGGGGTATTCGTCTTGGAGCGTTTCACCAGGCAAACATCTCTACCCGTCGCATCAAAATTAGTCATGAACGGCGGCGGAGCCGTTCTTTTGATAAAGGTGTACATGCTTCGTCGGTATTGTCCATCGTCCGTATCGGGTACGTAATGCAGCAATTTTGCCGAGAAGCTATTGGCCTGAATCCAAAGCCCCTTCGGCTGATAGGGGCGTACACTGGCCCCACCCACCGTAGGAATCATAAGGCCCGAAGCCGCCAGTGCATTGTCTCGTATCATCTCTGCGGGCATGCGCGATGTCGGTCCGCTGGCCAGCAGGGTATTGTTGGGGTCTTTTTCACGTACCTCCGGCAACGTGCTACTGTTACGTCGGTAAGCTTCCGTCATTACTAGGTCCCGCAAAAGGGCTCGTATATTCCATCCGCCGTCTCTGAAGCTAGTCGCCAGATGATCCAGCAGCTCTGGGTGAGAGGGTAGGGCTCCCTGGCTACCAAAATCGTGGGGCGTGTCAACTAAGCCCTGCCCGAAGATCATTTGCCAGTATCGGTTAACGGCTACCCGTGCCGTCAGTGGATGCTCCGGTAGAAACATCCAGTTGGCCAATCCTAAGCGGTTTTTAGGGAAGTCTTCCGGGAAAGGGAGTACGCTATTCGGAGTCGTAGGCAGTACTTGCTGTTGCGGAGCATCATAGGCTCCTCGATCTAAAACGAAGGTCGCCCTTGGACGATCCATTTCAACACTGGTCATCAACCGGAGCAGGGTGTCACTGATGGCAACTTGACGACTTTTAACCGCCTGCTGCTCGCTTAAGAGGCGCTGGTAATCAGGCAGACTCCGTAATAAATGGTCTTTGGCTACGGCCTGGTCGGGGGAGTAGGAAGGTTCTTTCAACTTCGCTATTTCCAGCGGTGTAAGTGCGCGATGAAAGATCTGTACATCGTCCATGCGACCGAGGAAAATGCCATTTTCTCCCGTGAATGCACGGTAAGCCTGCCCAAGGCGAAGCTTACGGGCCTTAATGTTTCGCCAGGCGGCGTGGTTAACGGGGTAGCTTTGCCCCCTCAGCTTATCAAGCACAGTGTGCTGCTCGGGCTGCCGTCCGTTGATGTACAGCTTAGCCCCCGTGGCAGTCCCGCTACCGTCATAACTGACGGCGAGGTGATGCCAGCGATTGATCTCCAAGCTGTCCATCGTACGGATATGCAGGGCATCATCAGGAAGTATCTTAATCATCCTGAAATTCAGCCGATTGCTTTCGTCGAGGTAAAAGTCCATCCCCTGCCAACCCTCATTTTTTGCTCCTGCCGTACCTAAGATGGTCTGCGTGAGGGTGGAGTCCCGCTTAGTTGTTTTTACCCAAAGGCTGATGGAGATCGGCTCGGCGGTGCCGGTCACTCCAAGGCCTTCATCGAAGTAGAGGTCGTCATATGGGTGGTTAAATTCGCCAACTACGCCTCTTTCCGAATCCTGGACAAGTTGCCATTCTTTGGTCGCCCAGCTGAGGCCATCGATGTGTTGCCCGTCTTTCGTTGGTTTTGCTTTTTCTAAGGGGAGGTGAATGTCGGGCTTTGGTTGCCTGACGGACTCACCGGCCAGGAAACCCTTCAGGGCTTCTTCGCTAACGGCCAGTTGGCTACGTTCTGCTTGTAACTCATCGAGTTCCCGATCGTATTCTGCCAATAGAGGAGCGGTGGTGCTGTCGGTGAGCAGGAGGTAGGGGCCGAAGTTGCCATCATCCCCGATCATACCCAGTTCGTGAAAGTTATTGAAGAAGGCTGAAAAGCCATAATACTCCGCCTGGCTCAAAGGGTCGAACTTATGATCGTGGCAGCGGCTACAGTCCATGGTGAGACCGAGTAGGCCCGTGGCAACAGTGTTTACCCGGTCAAATACGTAGGTGAGCCTCATCTCCTCGCCAATCACGCCGCCTTCCGCCGTCATCGGGTGCATCCGGTTGAAGGCAGAGGCTATTTTTTGCTCCTGGCCAGATTCGGGTAACAGGTCACCAGCTACTTGTTCCCTGACAAATTGGTCGAAGGGCATATTCTGCCGAAACGCTTTGATGACCCAGTCACGATAGGGCCAGGATAAACGCCAACCATCGGCGTGCATACCGTGGCTATCGGCATAACGAGCCAGGTCGAGCCACTCCATCGTCAACCGTTCGGCGTGGGCGTCGGTCTGTAAGAGTTTGTCGACGGTGATGGTGTACTGCTCATTCGAAGGGTTTTCCAACCAGGCGTCCATCGCTTCCGGGCTGGGGGGAAGCCCCGTCAGGTCCAGGTAGAGCCGGCGGAGCAGACGCTCTTTATCGGCGGATTCATTGGCGCTTAGTCCCTCTAGTTTCAGACGGGCATTCAGGAAGTGGTCAATGTTATTCCGCGCTGTATATCCCTCCGGATTGGACGGGACTTCCGGCTGGCTAATGGGCAAAAAGGCCCAGTGCTCTTTCCATTCGGCGCCTTGCTCTACCCACCGGGCGATCAGGGCAATTTCTTTTGGGCTAACGGTCATTTTACTCTCCGGTGGTGGCATTACCTCTTCCGGCTTGTCACTGATCATTCGGGCGATTACCTTGCTTCTGTTGGGGTGCTTACCTACAAAGGCATAACCGTTTCCTGAGGCAAGAGCAGCGAAGGCTCCTTCCTCCGTATCCAGTCGTAATTCCGCCTGTCGGGCTTCTTCATCAGGGCCATGGCAGCTCCAGCAGCGGTCGCTCAGAATAGGGCGAATATGTTGGTTGAAATCTACCCGGGCGGGGAGATGATCCATTTCGGCTAAGACCACGTCAGGTAGGTCTGCTCCGCAGTTGGACAGTAAACAGCCTAAAGAAACGAGAAGAAGGACGTGAAACGGGCGCATGATCACTTGGGAGTTGGAGCCCTAATATAATTCTTTTAGATGGCCTTTGGCTTGGGGGGCTTTGCGGTGGTCCCCCTGATGTGCCTCGCGATGGGCTCCCTCGCGGGCTTCGCCCACTCAGTCAGCCATCGCTACGCTAGACGCCCCATCCGGGGCTGGAGCGTGTGATGGGGATAAAAACGGGGGAGCCCTGAAAGGGCGTTTATTGTAGCGATGGTTGACGTAGTCGGCGCAGCTGACGAAGGAGCCCATCGCGCGAAAGGTATGCCCCGTGCGGAGCCTACAAGACCATCGAACTACAAGACCATCATTGTTCCGCTTCCGCCGCCGCCTTCTCCGCCTGTTCCAATTCATACTGTACCAGTTCCCGCTTTATCGTATGATAGGTCTCTTCCTGACTGCGGCGGCTAATGTTGCTGCCCCCCCTGAAGTAGGCGTTGGTTTGCTGGTCGCTTAGTAGGCGAGCCTTCGTGTTATCATTGAGCTGAATGTCAAGAAAGTTGAGCACTTTAGCCTTCAAGCCTGGGGAGTAAATCGGGAAGGTTGTTTCTATCCGGTGGCTGAGGTTGCGCGTCATGAAGTCTGCGGAACTAAAGTAGACCAAGTCTTCACCACGGTGGTGGAAATGGAATACTCTTGCGTGTTCCAGGTAACGATCCACAATGCTGATGCCATGGATGTTTTCACTTATCCCTTTATGGCCTGGAATGAGACAACAAATTCCCCGGATGATCAGATTAATCTTCACGCCGGCCTGACTGGCTTTAAACAATAGGTCAATCATAGACTCATCCTGCAGGCTGTTCATCTTTAGGGTCATCGCTGCAGGGCGCCCGGATTTGGCCTCCCGGGTTTCGTATTTAATCAGGTCCTCCAAGCCGCGGCGAAGGTTAAATTGACCCACCATCAGGTGCTCGAAGGGTTCCTCCGGCTCCTGAACACTTTCCAGGAAACTGAAAACGCGGGAAACTTCATTCGTTAGGCGTTCGTCTGCCGTAAAGAGCCCAAAGTCGCTATAAATTTTAGCGGTGTCTTCGTGGAAGTTACCAGTAGAGAGATAGTTGTAGATGCGTTCTTCTCCGTTTTCTACGCGCCGGACGAGCGCTAGTTTAGAGTGCACTTTAACGCCAGGAAAACTGTAGTTTACCTGTACGCCAGCCTGCTCAAGTTTTTCTCCCCAGTTGAGGTTGGCCTCCTCATCAAATCGGGCTTTAACCTCAATGAAGGCATTAACTTGCTTGCCCGCTTTAACGGCAGCCATCAGTGCCTTCATAATGCGGGAACGTTTGGCTACCCGATATTGGACAATCTTAATGTGGGTGACGTGAGGATCCTTAGCCGCTTCCTCAAAGAAGCGAACGACGGATTCGTAATCTTGATAAGGATAGTGAAGTAAATGGTCTTCTTCGCGGATGGCGGCCCAGAAGTCATCCGCCGCCTCTAACTGAGGATAGGGTAGTGGCTCCTGTGGAGGATTTTGCAACTTATTCATCCCGAAAGTCGGGAATTTGAAAAAGTCGAAATTGTTATGGTATCGCCCTTCGGCCAGGATGTCAAATCGATCCAATTCGAAACTTTCTTCGAGATACTTTTTAAGCTCCTCCGTCATCGTCCGGTCGTAGACGAACCTACTGGCGGGACCAACGTGCCGCCGCTTTAGGCTGTTCTTAATTTTTGTCAGCAGGTCTCCGCTAAACTCATCGTCAATGTACAACTCGGCATCCCGCGTCAGTTTAATGCTGTAGGTGTCTTCGATTTCGTAGCCGGGGAACATCCAGGAAACGGAATGCCGCACGATATCGTCGAGCATAATCAGATTGTACGTTCCGTCAACGGAGGGAAGTTCAATAAAGCGGGGAAGGTGGTCGCTGGGAATTTTGACGATGGCATAGTACGTCTTCTTGTTTGCCTTACCCTTCATCTGGATGGCCAGGTACAGCTGGGCGTTATTGAGGAAAGGGCGAACCATGTCTTTTACGAGTAGAACGGGCTGCACGTAGGGAAGCATGTTCTCCTTGAAGTAGCTTTCTACGTATTCGCGCTCTGCTTCGTTCAGGTCAAGACGGCGCTTCAGGTAAATACCGTGGCGGGCCAGCTCAGGGATGATCTTTTTTTCGAAGATTCGACCGAACTCCTCCTGCTGCCGGTTCACGATCCGCTGGATCGTCCGGACGGTTTGTTTGGGGCTGATGTCCAGCTCTTTCTTGGTCTTTTTGCCTACCCGCAGCAGGTTTCGGTGGTTGGCCATCCTTACCCGGAAAAATTCATCGAGGTTTGAACTGTAGATGGCCAGGAATTTAATGCGCTCAAATAGTGGCAGCGTTTCGTCCTTGGCCTCCTGCAACACGCGATGGTTGAAAGATAGCCAGCTAATGTCACGGAGAATGGTTGGCTTGTCGTTCATGAATATGGGATGGAAGGAATAAAGGAGTAAGGGTGCAAGGTAGGGAAAATGGATGTTTTGTAGGGCGCAGTCGCAGGTGCAATGTTTGTTTGTCGCGCCGGCTTCAGCCGGCGCTGTGCCGACTGAAGTCGGCACTTCAACTTCCCCTGCACCTGCGTCCGCGCCCAAAACGTTTCTGTTTCCTAAAATAAACTCATCTGCTCCGGCCCCGCCCACTCACTTGGTCCACGTACATTGGCAAATTCCATTCCCTGCAAGTGTTGGTTGAACCAGGCCGAAGCATCTGGCGATAAGACATTGTCCGGCTGATGCGGGAAGAAGTACGTCTCCGGCAGGTTCCACGCTTTGAGCTTGTCTGCCCATTCTTCCATACGGGAATAATCAGTGGACACTAGCCCGTTACCCACGAAACGAATCATCGTCCTCGGGGCCGTAACGTAGTTGTGGAGCACGTCCCGCCTGCCGGCAACATCGGTAATGACGGCCGCGATCTGCCGGGCCGCCAGGGCATCCATTAGTGCTTCGGTGGCGAAAGGATCAGAAAACCAGCTTTCATGCCTGACTTCAACGGCTAGAGGAAGGAGCCGGGGCCAACGGTCCAAAAAAGTCTCCAGTTGCTTCAGCCGGTCGGCACCAAAGTAAGGTGGTAACTGCGCGAAGGCACAGCCCATTTTCTCCTTTAACCCGTCCAGGCTACCCACAAACTGCTGTAGCTCCCCGCCGTTCATCCCGAAATCATTCCGGTGGCTGATGGATTGAGGCACTTTGGGGCAGAATCGAAAATCGGCGGGCACCGTCTCATACCATCGGCGAATGGTCTCCTTGTCCGGAATCCGATAATGCGTGGTGTTCAGCTCAATGGTGTTGAACTGTTCACCGTAGTGTTTGAGGTAGTCAGCGGTCTTGGTCTTATCCGGATACCATTTGCCCACCCATTCTTTCATGCTCCAGCCCGTAGCACCGATATAAATGCTTGGTCGGTCGCCGTCCGCACCTAATTCGTACCGGTCCAGCCGGGGGCGGTTGGCCAGTGGATCTAAAGGAAGTTCAAAGTGAACGGAAGAAAGATCGGATGCTTTACCAAATTTCATACGTAGTAGCCATGCTTTTTCCCCAGAGCAAATGGTCCTGAGGCCAGTATAACTGACTTGGGTAAAGAGTAGTTTAAAATTTGGTAGGTAGATCCCAATAACCTGTCAACATCAGGTTTTATGTGGGTTACGGATGTGTTGTCCGAAAAACCTCTCTTCAATAAAATTAGAGAGTAACGCGATGGTGCAAAGGTAGCGTTTGTCACCGTTTTTTTGCGGTTAGTTGTCACTAATTTGCTACAGTTCCGTAAATGGGGTAGATGGGTATGGCTTGACATTCCGGGGAGGAGCGCTTTGAGGCCACGACTTGAACGGACGATCATCTGTAACGTTTGCGTTCATCCTTCCTGCCCAATAAAAAGGAGTCCAAAACTATAGGGGGGGCGGATTATAAGATTCCATACAAACAACAAATCCACTTTCATCTGTGAAATCCGTGATCTTGCCCACTCGTTTATAATAAGGCTCCTTTTTTTTAGACCAGTCCCCATTTTCAGTACCATTTAGTTATTCATTTGTGTATCACTATAGCTGGGATAACTATTGTGCCTGCTACAAATTGGAATAGCCTGCTCTAACACCTTTTTATGAAACACTATTCTCTACATATTATTTGCCTTCCATTTTTATTTTTTCTTTTCGGCGGCCAGATGATTCTGGCTCAATCAAAAGCGAACGATAGTTATGTAACGGAGGGTAATAAGAAAACATTTAGTGAGGATAGTTGCTCGACTTCCGGGACGCTTATCATTAATGAGGTGGGTAATTATGATAACTCAACACTTAAGCAATTCAGTGACTTCATTGAACTTGTT
>CALIGP010000343.1 GCA_938021455.1 uncultured Lewinella sp.
TAGAATTTCAGAATGGAAGAATTATAAAATGAATCCTCTGAATAATCCGCGTTTATCCGAGACATCCACAATCTAAAAAAGGACCAGCGGTCATTCAACCACTAGTCCTTCTTCAATACCGGGAATCTTAAATAAACACTACTTGACTATTTGACTCCCAGACTATCTGACTCTTAAACTCCCCTACTGAGGAATCCGCAGCACCTGCCCCGGGTAAATCTTATCCGGGTGGCTCAGCATTGGCTTGTTGGCTTCGAAGATCGCCTCGTAGCGCATTGGGTCACCGTACTGCGACTTAGAGATCTTAGAGAGGCTGTCTCCGGCTTGTACTGTGTAGAATACGGCTTCGGGTACGGGATTAGCCACGTAGATATTGTTGGCTACGGAGCCGATACCTTCGATGTTACCCAGTGCGAGAACAACTTTTTCGGCTTGTTCGGTCGTGTCGGTAGCACCTTCAACGATCACCTGCTCACAGAGCTCCAGGCGGAGGTCATTGATGGGTAAACCGAGACGCTTGATTTCGGCTTCCAGGATTTGTACTTTAGTCAGGGCTACTTCTTTGGTAACTTCGACTTCTTTTTTGCCAAACAGTTTGGCCCCTTTTTCTTTAAGGAAGGAGATTAATCCCATGGTTAACTAACATTTTTGGTACAGGAATCATTTCCTACACTTAATCTAAAGAGTAGACGTACCTAATTGTTCGAAGTCACAACATGAAATAGCCTCAATTAGCTCTCCAGCCGGTTCTCGTTGAGTTCTTTCAGCTTGAGGCTCACTATTTCGTCCGTCAGTACGTCTTCCTGCTCCAACCAGTCTTTGATAAATGCGGCCAGCTCTTCGGGCCTTTGGGTGCCGATGAGTAGCTTATCCCCATTTTGCATTTCGAGTTGCAAGCCCTGGCTTCCGTACATATTAAAAGCTTTACCCGCCGGCCCGATCCGGTAGCCCCAGCCTCCAAATTCCCGTAGCGGGGAGTATTTACGGACAACGGCCCGCTTGATCTCCGACTTAAAAATTCGCTTGCGGCCAAAGGGCCAGAACTTCACTTCCAGGCCATCTTCTGAAATAGTAGTTCGCAATTCCAGCACTGCGAGTAGGATCATGACCAGGGCGAGTATCAAAGGCCCAATGAGTAGCTCTACAAAATTGGAGGCATCCCAATTAGCCAGTGCCCCAAATAGTAAACCTCCGAAAATAGTCAAGTTGAGCAGCCAGAGCCACCAATGATTGAATTTCTGTGATTCTTTGTAGAGCATATTAGCAATCTTAAAGTTTGTAGGGCGCGGACGCAGGTGCAGGGTTTAGACGCTGCGCTTGTAGACGTTTCACTTTTAGACGCCTCCGGCTTTTAGACGCTTCGCTTGTAGGCTTCGCCTCCGGTGAGGTCTTTATCGAAGCCCTAAAAGCGTAGCGTCTAAAAAAGCCAAAGGCTTTTACTTACTCACCTCCACCCAACGCCCCTTCACGGAGGCCTTCACGTCATTGGCATACATGGCTTCACTTACCTGAGTAGGCAGATAGTATCGTCCCGGGTAGGTAGCCGTCATACGTAGCGCAAAGTTTTTCGTCTCTCCTCGGTTAAGGTGGAAGAAAGTATACACGCGGTCATCCCGGAAATCCCGGTAGACATAGCTACCCTCGTCGCCGGCAGCGCCGGCGGCAGAGAGTCGGTCGTTGCTCACCTCCCAGCCCGAAGGCAAGAGGCTCTTCAGCGCTAGTTGGCGGTAGCTCATGCCTAGTGTCCCGGGGTTTTTTACGGTGTAGTTAGCGACGAAATCCGTCCCCGACGGCAAATTACTAACGTCAATGGCGTTGCCTTCATCATCGGTGTAATTCACGCTAAGGACCAGGTTCTCGTTCTTCGTTTCCTCCTCTCCGGCGCGAGCTTTACCACTCGTCACTACCGTAGCGTAGAGTGTAGCCGTCCCCGTGTTCTTGAGGGTGAAGCTTCCGCTTCCAGCATCCGTCGGGAGTTCAATCCGGTAAATTCCGGTCTTCGCCCCCACTGCGTTACGGGCGACGCCGGGAAGCGTAAAGTCTGCACTCAGCGAGCGGTTGTCGACTTCGCTCATCTTACCGATGGCGACGAAGGCAAAAGCTGCTTCCTGGGTACTCAGCCAGTTACGCCTACTGATCCGTTCCGCCAGGCGGAAGGCCTGCTTACCCGCATCGCTATCCTGGCCAGCAGCTAACTGCCCTTCCAGGATGATGGCCATGTCTCGAATGTCACTACCGAAGGTGTACCCCATCTCACGGTAGGCCTTTACGTTCGTCTCTCCGCCTTTGATCAAATCCGTAGACGCTGCCTTTTGCCCAACCATCGCGTAGGCAGCGGCCAGCTGAAAACGGGCCGGCGCGGACATAGAAGATTTGGCCCCTTTTAGGCGATTCATAGCACCAATCTCCGCCTTACCGCCTAGTGCAAGACCGTAAAGTCGGTAGGCTTGGTCCAACGTTCGTTGTCTACTGGAGACATAGTAATCCCCATTACCAGACCGCCAGTTACCGGCGGTTTTACCCTGGAAGGCCATGAGGTTTTTCTTCAGATCCTGTGGAACGGAGAAGCCCGCCCGCTCCGCCTCAATGAGGAAGTGCATCACGTAATTAGACGCCCATGGGTGTGGAGTACGGTCTCCCGGCCAGTAGCCCATCCCTCCGCTGCTGGTTTGGAATTTTCGCATGGCCTGCAGACCTGCATTTACGTTCATCCGTCGTTCTTTTTCCTGAGCGGGCGTCAGTTCCGTAACCTTATCCAGGTATAGCTGAGCAAAAGCCGGGGAAGTTGTTTGCTCCACGCATCCGTAGGGATAGCGCAACAAATAGCGGAGATGGCGATCCAACTGCATGGCGGGTAAAGAGGAAAGCTCCAGGCTGGCTTCCTGCGTTCCCGGCAGTCCGAAATTCTCGTAGGCAATAGTTTCACTGCTCCCTGCGGTGATCGCCACCGTAGAACTCCTGGAAGTCACCTCATTCGGATGACGTACGTCAATTTCTACTTCCTGACTGGCACTTTCTCCGTTACCACTTCCGCTGACGGAAAACTTGGCGATACCTGTCTTGTCTCCCACCTGAAGGGGGAAGTAAGTCAGCTGGTCACCAGCTGCAGAAAAGCTCATGGATTGGCTGTTACTAGC
>CALIGP010000344.1 GCA_938021455.1 uncultured Lewinella sp.
CTGGCCGTGCGGGGTTCAATGACTTCGTCTTTGGTTTGGTAGACCGGCTGAAGAACACCCGTAGTAACTTTCAGGACGGGACTCTCAAACTGCGCTACACCCCGAACGACAATAATATCATTACCCTGTCTGGTTTTTACAGCAAGGATTTTTACGCTATCGATCTGCTCAACAACTTCGCGGGCATCTCCGCCACCAGCAATGAGTACGATTATTACACTCTCAATGGTACGCTCGATTGGCTGACAGTAGTAAACGACAAGCTGAGTGTCTCCACCAGATTGGTGAGCAGTGACCACCAGCCCAGTATCCTGTTCCCACAGGAGGGCGAAGATCTAAAGATTCGATATGGCTCTCAGATTCAGTACCGTAGCCTGCAGGCCAGTCTTGACTATAACATCGGTAGAGGCCATCAACTATCGGGGGGTATTCAGGCGGTTCGGTATGACCTGAATCCCGGCTTTCTGGAGCCGAATGGCTCCGGCCTGGTGACCGCGCAGAACCTGGACAAGGAACGCGCATTAGAAAGCAGCCTTTTTCTGGAGGACGAGTGGACGGTAAGCGAAAAGCTCCGGTTTTCGCTTGGAGTTCGCTACACCAAATTCAACCAGTTGGGGCCGGGCTCCGTCCGGACGTACTCCGAAGGCGAAGAAATTGCCGACGCAACACTTCTGGACATCAGGGAAGTAACTGGGCAGGGTACCATCAATTCATACAGTGGCTGGGAACCCCGGTTGGGCGTGAGCTATCAACTATTACCTTCCACGAACCTGAAGGCTTCGTTTGCAATGACACGGCAGTATTTGCAGAATATCTATAACGCAACTACCCCTTTACCTACCAGCCGCTGGAAAGTATCCGACAATAACATTCGTCCACAACGGGCACAGATTATTAGTGCCGGAATTTATCAATTGATCAGCGATGGACGCTATGAGCTAAATGTGGAAGGCTACTACCGCAAAATCAATGACTTGCTGGAGTATAAGCCTGGGGCAGATTTTTTCCTGACGCCCCAGGTTGAAACCGATGTGTTACAAGGGGAAGGAAGGGCCTATGGTATTGAACTCTCCGTAAAGGAAACCAGAGGGCCGGTAACGGGGCAAATGAACTACAGCTACGCCCGGGTAGAAAACCGGGTTGACGGGCCAACTTTCAGCACGCGTATTAACCGGGGGGAATGGTACAACGGCTACTTCGATCAGCCACATACCCTGAGTGCGAGTATCTCGGCTAAGGACGGTCCGGCAAATACTTTTAACCTCAACTTTACGCTGCAGACGAACCGGCCCTATACGGCTCCGAACGGTTACGTAATTTCCAACAGACTTAGTGTTCCGCTGTTTCTGGAACGGAATAATGACCGGCTTCCGGTTTATCACCGACTGGATTTCAGCTGGCGAATCCATAATCCTAAATTGAAAAAACGACGCTGGACGGGAGACTGGATTTTTACCGTCTACAACCTTTACGGGCGTAAAAACACGTTCAACACTTATTATGTACCGGTTACGACGAGGCCAAGTACGGGAGTAGTGAATACGAACCCGCTGCAAAGTTTTCAGCTAACTATTTTCGGCGCGCCGATTGCTAGCTTGACCTATAGTTTTAATTTTGAGTAAGGATCGCGGATTTTAAAAAGGATCACGGATTTCGCGGATTTACGCGGAAAGCGATAAGGGGGCGGCGGATTACTTGGATTAACGTGGATGGGGATTATAGGAAAGAGTTATTTTAATTACTCTGCGATCCAAGGTTAGAGTATCCCGCAAGCCTCCCTCAGCCATTCGAGTTCTTCGCCCTCCAGCAGCGGCCCCACTCGCTCCAGCACCATCGCGTGATATTCGTTGATCCAGGTGATTTGGGTGGGCGAAAGCATTTCTTTCACGATCAGTGCTCGTTCGATCGGGAATAGGGTGATCGTTTCGAACTCGAGGAACCCTTCGGCGTCTGCTTCCCGGACGACGACCAGATTTTCGACCCGGATGCCATACTCCCCGGTTTTATAGTAGCCGGGCTCATTGCTGAGCACCATGCCGTTGCGCAGGGGCTGTTGGCCCTTGGCGGCTTTTGGGCTTTGCAAAATGCCGGCGGGGCCTTCGTGGACGTTGAGGAAGAAGCCTACGCCGTGACCGGTGCCGTGGCCGTAGTCCAGCCCGTTACTCCAGAGCGGGCGGCGGGCGAATGCGTCAAGCTGCACGCCAGTAGTGCCGGCGGGGAAGCGGGCGGTGCCCAGGTCGATGTGCCCCTGAAGAACGAGGGTATGGTTGCGGCGCATCTCTTCGGTCACCGGGCCGATGGCAAAGGTACGCGTGATGTCAGTGGTGCCGGTGTGGTATTGTCCGCCGGAGTCCAGCAGCAGGATTCCTTCGGCTTTGAGCTCAGCCGAGCCTTCATCGGGTGCCCGGTAATGGACAATGGCGCCGTTGCCGCCATAACCAACGATGGCGGTGAAACTATCCGTTACGTAGTGAGAATGCTGGCCGCGAAGCTCGGTTAGTTTGAGTTCTACTTCATGCTCGTTGGTTCCTTCTGCGATGGCACCGTCCAGCCAGCGGCGGAGCCGCAGCAGGGCAACGGCGTCGTGGGCCATGGTTTCCCGAAGGTGACCGAGTGCGATTTCGTTCTTGATGGCCTTCCAGCCGGGAATGGGACTGGCCAGTTGGCTGGTTTTTGTCTCGCCGGCGTGCATGCAGAGCCGATCAGAAATAGTCTCCGGATCCAGACCAATGTCAGCGTTGATGGCATTGGTGCGCCGCAAGTAGCTACTGACTTGCTCGTAGGGGTGGACCTCGAGTTTATGACCATCGGGAGCTTTCTCCGTCCAGAGGCTGAACTCTAACCGAGGGGCGGCAAAGAGGGCGTGGTCTCCCCGCCGGCCAGCGACGAAGTAGGCGACGCAGAGCGGGTTGTGATCAATATCACTGCCGCGGAGATTGAGTAGCCAGGCGACTTCGTCGAGGGCGGAGATGACGTAGTAGTCCAGCTCGTGCTCCGTCATCCACTCGGTTAGACGGGTAAGGCGTTCTTGCCAGGGCTCGCCGCTGAAGTCGGGGGCATGCTCGAAGATGGGGCGGGAGGGAACGGCGGGGCGATCTTCCCAGATGCGGCGCATCAAATCGTCGTCTTTTACCAGTTTCAGCTGATGGTCGGCTAGTTTTTTCTCCACCCGCCGGGCGGTTTGGGCGCTGATGACTCGGCCGTCGGTGCCGACGGTCTGTCCGTCGAGTAGGGTGCTGCCGAGCCAGTCTTCGATGGCAGGCGTTTCCGGCAGGCGGTCTTTCATCAGTTCGATGCCGGTGCCTTCGAGCTCGGTGTTGGCTTGCAGGAAATAGCGGCTGTCCGTCCAGAGCTTTGCTTCGTGGAGCGTCACCACGAGGGTGCCGGCCGATCCGGTGAAGCCACTGAGCCATTTCCGGGAAGCCCAGCGGTCAGCGGGGTATTCACTTTGATGGGGGTCAGTGCTCGGTACGATGTAGGCATCGATCTGGTTTTCTAGCATGGCTTTGCGGAGGGCGGAGAGTTTGTCTTGGACGGTCATGGCGAAAAATAGTCAATTAGTCTTTTAGTCAAGTAGTCAAACAGTGCTTATTTAAAATGGCGGAGACAGATTTCAGCTTTTGAAGCGTCTGAACGGTATGGGGCGCGGCCGCAGGTGCAAGGGGAGAAGTTGAGGAGCAAAGAGATGTCGGCACCCGTTCATTGCTGCTAAAAACTTTCTCTGCATCCTGCGTCCGCGCCGCCAACTGAACTCTTTAGGCCCTTCTTCGCTTTACACCAAAAGACCAAAAGACCAAAAGACCAAAAGACCAAAACTATGTTTAACATCATGCATAACAGCGCGGACCTGGACGCCGCCATTGCCGCCAGCCACGAAAAGCCGGTGGTCGTTTTTAAGCACAGTGCCAGCTGTCCGTTCAGTGCCGCTGCCCAAATAGAAGTAGCACACGCCAAGCACGACCTGGATATTTACGGCATCGTTGTACAATATGTGCCTGACTTGAAGCTCGAAATCGCCGATCGACTAGACGTAGAACACCGTAGCCCGCAGGCCATCATTTTGCATAAAGGCAAGGCTGTAAGCGATCACTGGCGCAGCGAAATCAACGAGCGGACGTTGAAAATGGCGGTGAAAGAATTAGCCACGGAGTAAGTCGAGAACCCAATCGTTGACCTTCATGTCAATCACCAGGTGAATACGATCCGGTCCCTCATTGCTTACGCTGTGCGGATCAGAGAGTCTTAAATACCAGCATTCTCCCTCCTGCATAATCACCCGCTCGCCGTTCAGCCGAAAATCTACGGCGGGATTGGTGATGACCGGAACGTGAATTCTCACCGTTCCTCCGTCAGGATTAAGGTCATAATCACGGTGTTCTTTTATTTTTGATCCCGTACCTAGTTTCATGAGCCGTGCCGAAAGAAGTGGCGCCTGGAAAGTGGCCAAAACACTTTTGAAGGCCTGGCAGGGTTCTAAAAACGGAGTGTCCACGTATTCATCACTCGTTGGGTCTGAATAGATCATTTTGATGGGGTGGACGGCCCCAGCGTTTGCCCGTAACGGAATAACGGACCAGGAACCTTCGTAATTCTGTTGGACAAAGTGGTCAATCCAGTCAAGAGAAAGCCCTTCAATCTGGCGTAGATCTTTCTGCATGGCTTGCGCATCAAAATTGAAGGGGAGCTGAATGCGGTCGGAGAGGGCTAACTTTTCCATATTACTTTAGGGGGAGATTTTGCCCCAAAATACAATCCCATGATCAAAGACTCTGAACTTATTCTTCGCCCTGATGGTAGTATGTATCATTTGCATCTGCTACCCGGTCAGGTAGCGGAAACCATCATTACCGTCGGAGACCCGGAGCGGGTAAAAGCCGTTTCCGACCGCTTTGATTCGATAGAACTGCGGGTGGAAGCCCGGGAATTTGTGACGCACACCGGAGAGCTGAACGGTAAACGACTGACGGTTATCTCTACGGGGATCGGTACGGACAATGTCGATATCGTGATGAATGAGCTCGATGCGCTGTTCAATATTGATCTGACCACGAGAGTTCCGAAGGAGGAATTGACCCAGTTGAATTTTGTGCGCTTGGGAACCAGCGGTGCCTTTCAGGCGGACCTGCCGCTGGGAAGCTTTTTGCTGTCA
>CALIGP010000345.1 GCA_938021455.1 uncultured Lewinella sp.
CGGGAAAAAGAACCTCGGGTCGTGTTTCGGCCCAGTTCCGGTAGCTGGTGAAAGTGACCAGTGCTCCGATTAACAGCGTATTGACGCTGATCATGATGGCGGCCTTTTGGTCGGCAATGGAGGTCAGGTTGATGTGGTTCCGGAAAACGGTGCGGAAGTACGTTTGTGCAGCTTGCCGGGTGGGGCCACTTTCCAGGTCAGACAGTTCTGTTACTTCCTCCTGTATTTTAGGCGGCGCGGACGCGGGTGCAGAGGAAGTTGAAGAAGCATTGGACTCCTTCGCCTCCAGTTTGTCCACCAACCGTTGCAGATCCAGTAAGACCGCACTGTGCGTGTGTTGATACTGGCGACGTAGCTCGCCACTTTTGAACTGTGTCTGCTGTAGTTCCGCCAAATAATGACCCAGAGCGGCTTGGCGGGAGAGCGGACTGCCGGCATATCTTTTCTCTAGCCAGGTGAGTTCTGCTCCTTCGGTTCCAGACAGTAGCCGCTGCGCCAGACGGGCATCGTGGAGTATCTCGGAGACGTCTTGACGGAAAGGCCCGTTGCCACCAGGTAGCGCAGCACGGAGGGCAAGGTTCGCGTTCAGGTAATCCGGCCCCGTCCATTCCCGAAATTCGCGGATGATGTCTTCCCATTTATGAAGGTCTTCCCCCTGCCGCCAGTGGCGGCAGGCGTGGAGGAGAGCGGCGGTTTTCGCCAGTGGCGAAACGTCCGGGGCGGCCCCTGGCCGGCGCAGCGCAATCTCCCGGGCGTGAGCCGCCAGCGCCAATGCCCAGCTATCGTTGTGTAAAACGTTGGTGCGAGACTGCCGCTCATATCGCGTCAGCATGAACCGCTCGGCCTGGTCAGCCAGGTCCGTAAGCTGAGGGGTTGATAAGGGAGTCATCTTCATGCCAATGTGTGCTTCGGTGCAAAAGATAGGTGAGAGAGGGGCCTCCTGCCAAAAAAAGTGGAACTTTGTTCGCCCGAAAGCATCAATTTTATGGAAAAGCACCACCATTATCTGCTCAATAAGCCCCATTCGATGCTGTCTCAGTTTACGAACCAACACACGACCCGCCGGAATAAGCGGATGCTGGGCGAGCTGTACGACTTTGCCCCGGGCACCATGTCCATCGGCCGCCTCGACGAAAACTCCGAAGGCTTACTCCTACTTACGACGGATGGAAAAGTCAGCGCTGCCATCACGGGCAACAAGGTGGAAAAGGAATATTACGTAGAGCTCAATGGGGAGGTTACCGAGGCCGCCATCCAGCAATTATGTGAAGGGGTCGAAATTGGCTTCGACGGCAAACGCTACCGCACCTTGCCCTGCCAGGTCGTGTTACTAGATCCTGCGCCCGCTTTTTCCTTCCCACCCCGCCGCTATCGCCACCCCGGCCACGGCCCCACCAGCTGGATCTCCGTAACGGTCAGTGAGGGTAAATACCGGCAGGTCCGTAAAATGACGGCGGCGGTTGGCTTCCCAACCGTACGCCTCATCCGGGTTCGTATTGGTGGCGTACAACTCAGGGATCTGGGGTCGGGGGATGTACAGGAGGTCGAAGGCCTTTTGGAACTTGTGAGGAGAGAATAACCGTTGAAAATAAAAACGAGCTCATGGAAATCACGCTCTTGAAAGGAGATATTACCCTTCAGCAAGTCGATATCATCGTTAATGCAGCGAATACTTCTTTGCTGGGAGGCGGAGGCGTTGATGGCGCCATCCACCGGGCTGGTGGCTCCAATATCCTGGAAGAGTGCATCAAGATTCGTAACCGCGAGGGTGGTTGTGCCGTCGGCGAAGCCGTTATCACCTCTGCGGGTAAACTGCCGAGCAAATATGTAATTCATACAGTTGGACCTGCCTGGAATGGCGGTAATAGTAATGAAAAGAATAAGCTAGCCCAATGCTATGAGAATAGTCTGCTTTTGGCGGAAGAGAAGCAAGCTACCTCCATTTGTTTTCCTAATATTAGCACGGGTATTTACCGGTTCCCGAAGCACGCTGCCGCTACAATTGCGATTGGTGTTGTCAAAAAAAATCAGTCTAAGTCTCTCGAAGAAGTTCGCTTTGTCTGCTTTGATGAGGAAAATCATCGAATATACAAGGAGCTGCTTCAGAGGTGAGCTTTTAAGGTGTAACGAAAAATTTCTCTGCGCTTCCCCTGTTCTCTGCGCACCTCCGTGTTTAAACCCCTGCTGCGAAGCAGCCAGCCTTTCCTTCTAAAATAATCTGTGCCTCCATCTGTGTGAATCTGTGGTTAACCCCTCCACTGCGAAGCAGCCCTCCGAGCCCCTCTGTGTCAACCTCTGCGCCCCTCCGTGGTTAAAATATTAGCTGCGAAGCAGCCCCTTTACATTATCCAAAACCCAATCATGCCCATCACCATCCAGGGAATCAACTGGGACGAGAAGTCCAGCTACCAGCAAGGCCCCGCTAAAGCTCCCGCCCTGATCCGGGAAGCCCTCCACGCCGGCTCCATGAATCTCTGCACGGAAGCAGGAGCAAACATAGA
>CALIGP010000346.1 GCA_938021455.1 uncultured Lewinella sp.
AAAAGTGTTTACCGCTCCAACAACGCCAGCGGATCCACCGGCTTATCGTCCTTGAGTACTTCGTAGTGAAGGTGAGGCCCCATGGCCACGCCCGTTGAGCCCACGGCGGCAATCTTTTCGCCAAGGATGACGTGGTCTCCACGTTCAACGGTGTGCTCACTCAGGTGAGCGAATACGGTTACGTAGCCGTCTTCATGTAGAATACGGACGGTTATACCGTATTTACCATCGCTACCGGCAAAGATTACCTTGCCATCAGCAGTGGCAAGAACGGGGGTGCCCGTCTTTGCCCTCAGATCGATGCCACGGTGGTGCTGCCTCTCCTTTAAAATTGGATGAGTCCGCATGCCGTAGCCTGACGTCATGATGTCTTTCATTTCAAAGCCGGCAATGGGGCTGGCCGTAGGAGGGTCGATCATGCGCTCATTGACCTGAGGAAGAAATGGAGCAGCTTCATGTTGGGTGGAGCAGGCGGTTACGCCGGAAGGAGCAGGCGTTTTGATGGGAAACATAAAAAGAATACCCGCTGCGATAGCAGCGGCGGTGGCCATTCGGAAAAGCATGGGTTTGATTTTTGTGGTGAAACGAATATCTTTTTGAATACCCCGCAGGTGGCGGATTGGCCAGCTTTTCAGCGTGGTGTGGACGGCAGTTGGGAAATCGCTTCCCTCACCCATTCGCGCTTCGATGGCGCAGCAGAGATGATCGAGCAGTTCCGCAGACAGGGCGGCGGAGAGCCCGGCAGACGCGAGATGTGCCTGCACGGTAGCGACTTGTTTTTCGTTCAGGATGATCATGACTTTTCGGGTTGGAGGTCAAGGAGTGTACGCATGGTGAGCAGGAAGCGACGAAATTCCTCCCGGTGATCCCTGGCCGCAGCGCGGCCGGCCTCGGTAATGCGGTAGTAGCGGCGGGCACGGCCGTTGACGGTTTCTGTTTCGGTGACGAGCAGTCCGTCTTTGACAAGTTTGTGTAGCAGGGGGTAAAGCGAGCCTTCACTGAGTTGGTAATTGCCTTCGCTACGGTCTTTGACGAGTTTACTCATCTGGTAGCCGTAGAGGCGACCTTCGCGGTCCAGCAAGCGCAAAATGACGGTTCTGAGCGTGCCTTTGGTCAGTTCTTTTGAATACATAGAACAATGATACATCTAAAATAGATGTATTGCAACGATCATGCATTACTTTAACGTTTACGAGAATAAGCGAGACCTTGAATTTGGGCGACGGGGCGCAGGTGCAAGGTGAGCGTTTTTGAAGCAAAGCGAAAAAAATCCCTGCCGATTTAAAGGAAATGCCCCACTGGCGCGTCTACCTAGTTGAATGTACGAGATAGAAAAGACAGTATGGGAAGAAGCTTATGAAGCATACGCTGGCGAGCTGGAGACTTTTGCCCGAAGCAGGTTGGGGGACCTGGCCGCAGAAGATCTGCTCCAGGAGTTGTGGGCTGCATTGGCTACTGCGCTGGAAGCGGAGGAAATTCTTCAGCCACGCGCCTGGCTCTACCGGGTGCTGCGTAACCGGATAACGGATGCTTACCGTACCGCCGCTCGCCGGCCGGCCTTCGAGAACCTCGAGGAAGAACTCGACGTGGAAGAAGAAAGTGACTACTACCCCGATCCGGATGAGACCTGGGAAAGTATTGAAGAGGCCTTTGAACTGCTGCCGCCGGATCAGCGGGAAGTCTTCGTCCGCAACGAGCTGGACGGGGAGACACTCCGTGAAATTGCGGAGGACCTGGGCTTACCTCTGAAAACCATCATTTCCCGAAAAGGCTACGCCCGGCGGCGGTTACAGGACCTATTGCAGGATGTTTATGATGATTATTTCGGGGAGGATTAAAGTAATCTCCTCAAGCCATCGTCTACCCTTATGCAAACCATTTATAACTAACCAAAATTAAATCTGACATGCGTCATCATAAAAAACACGGCCCCGGCCGTCATCATCGCGGCCCCGGTGGCCGCCACCGCGGACAAGGCCGCCCACAATACGGGCCTCGTCGCCCGAAGCATAATGTTCCCGTCAATATTCGGGAAACGGATACGGGCTTTGAAGCCAGGGTGTTCTGCGTTGGCTTTGCGAAAGAGGAGGTGAAAATTAACATCGTCAACGATATGCTATACATCAGCGGAAGCCGAAAGCCCGCCGAGGAGTATCCGGATTTCTTACTGCAGGAATATCCCATCAAGTCTTTCGAACGCTGGTTTCAGCTAAGTGACAAGGTGGACCAGCAAGCGGTTTCTGCAAGCTTCGAGGAAGGAGTGCTCGTAATTAGGGCCCCTAAGGTAGCCGAGGCCGTTCGGCCTGAACTAGAGATAAAAATCCAGTAGTTATAGTGGGCTCGGTCACTCCAGGTGATTTTTACAAATTTCTGTGAGTGACCAGGCTTGTTACCTAAAACCCGGGCCTGCAGTGACCGAGCCTTCGCTTCGGTAAAGTATTGCCTCAAGAGTTTTCACTTCTCGTGGCCGAAGGGACTATAACGGCTGTTGATACACTATCTTTTTTGAGAAGCCTCTCCTTTACCGGAGGGGCTTTTTTTTACAAAAAAAGCAAAGATTCCCGCTAAAGACCGATCTTTGGTTCATGCGACGAATACTATTGCTAACGGTGCTTACCGCTATGACTTTGCTCTCCGCCTGTAAGCAAGACACTACGCCGGCTTCCCCTGCTGCTCCAACGTCCGCTGCACCTGCGCCCGCGCCTACGGTATCTACGCCAACTGCTCCTGCAGTACTGTCTTCTGGCTCAAAACCACCAGTCATACCCACGGCTGTGAAAGGCCCGGTAGATTTCAACGGTGATGGAAAATTAGACCGCTATGAAGTGGTTACGACCGACCGGGATAACGACGGCCTTGGCTTTGTGCGGGAATTACATTTTTACACGGACGGTGAGGACACACCCTGGTATGTTTCGGAAACAGCTGTCCTCTCCACCAAACACGGTGGCGTGATGGGGGATCCCTTGAGAGGTGTGAACCACACGGAGAAAGGAATCGTCTATATTAACCACAGCGGAGGTAGCCGCGAAAAATGGGGCTATTCGCATACCTATCGTTGGCAGAAAGGGGATTTTAAATTGATCGGAGCGACGGTCTTCACTGATACGCCCTGTGAAAAATCGGACAAAATGGATTATAATCTTTCCACCGGAAAGGCTAACTATTCCCTGAAAACGATGGATTGTACAACCAGTACTACTAAGCCTAAAACGTCAGAAAGTAAACTCGCCTTTATCCGGATGACCACTCCGCCATCGATGAAAAAGTACGAGATAGGAACGACGGAAGTACAGGTTCCGCAGATGGATATTTCCGTTTATTATTAAACTATTTTTCGTGAGTTCTTCTTTACGTACCCGCTCCGCTACTCGTGCTGATCTTCCTGTTTTACTGGCGTTCGAACAGGGCATTGTGGCCTGGGAGCGCCCTTTCAATCCTACGCTGAAACCAGACCCGATTAGCTACTACGATATCGGCGAACTCATCGATCTGGAATCCGCTGAAGTAATCGTTGCCGTAGATGGCGAGCGAATCATCGGCTCTGGTTACGTCAGGGTCCGTCAGGCGAGCGACTACGTACAGCCGTCTCAGTATGCCTTTCTTGGGTTCATGTTTGTTGACCCTGAATACCGCGGCCGTGGCGTGAACCGCCTGGTGATGGATGCCCTTTTGGACTGGGCGAAAGCGCGTAATCTTACCGAAGTGAGGTTACAGGTCTATAGCGAAAACGATTCAGCCATCCGAGCCTACGAGAAAACAGGATTTACACCATTGTTGCTGGAAATGCGACGTACCCTCTGATCGAATAATTCATGAACAAACTTCACGTAGAAGAAATATTTGACGGAATCTCAGCATTACCTCCGGGAAATTTTGAGGACTGTGCCTTTACGAATTGTAGCTTCTCCGGAGCAGATTTTTCCGGGGTCTCTTTTGAAGACTGTCGTTTCTCGGATTGCGACCTTAGTAATGTTCGGCTGGCAGAAACGGCGATGAAGCCGGTCTGGCTGGCCAATTGCAAGCTAATCGGTCTCCATTTTGAAGACTGTGCAGACTTTCTTTTTGCTATTCACTGTACGGGCTGTCAGTTGGAGCTGTCTACCTTTCGGGAACGAGATTTGCGGCGGTCTTCTTTCACGACCAGCCGGTTGATGGAAACAGATTTTACCGGCGCTGATTTACAGGAAGTAGCCTTCAAGGACTGCGATCTTAGCCGAAGCATCTTTGAACGGACGGATCTACGTAAGGCTGATTTTAGTACTGCGTACAACTACCAGTTGTCTCCCGAAGACAATCGACTGAGGGGAGCGAAATTTTCGGCAGACGGACTGGCTGGCCTGTTGACAGATTATGGAATAGTAGTGGTAGGATGA
>CALIGP010000347.1 GCA_938021455.1 uncultured Lewinella sp.
TATCTCTACGATGAGGTGCGACTGACCGAGGTGAGTGACAACGTTGCTCAGGCCTGGGTGTCAGATGCAAGTCCTGGCCCCATCATCATCCCCGCCCAACAGACCTACGTGATGGAGTTACCCACGGCCCATGGCAAAGAATACATCTGGATGGGGGACCTCTGGGGTTCCGCCTCCGACAACATTAAGGGGCATGACTATCAATACTGGAGCAGCCCCCTGCAATTCGACGAGGCTGGCTGGATCGCTCCGTTGGAATTGGAGGAGGAATGGTCGGTGACCTTGAAATAGTCCGTAAGGGCTTCATACACCAGCACCGGATTTATCCGGTGTAAGGCTTTTATGCCCACCATGCCAGAACAATATCCAGCCCTTTGAACGTTAACCACCGTACCTACACGTAACCGTATGCACGACATAGAACCCCACTTCGGCTGGCGCGACCGCTACCGCGCCGAAGACGATGATGCTTCCCCCTTTTTCGGGCGGCAATACAGCGAATTTGGCTTTAGCAACCGGGTCTACAATTATCTGCTGCACCCCCAATGGGATGAGTTCGGGGCGGAGACCCTCTACCTGAAGCTCTTATTCGCTGACTACGACGAGGGCTACGTCATCATCGAATTCATCGGTGAGTGGAACGATGCGGTACACAATGACATCATGCACCTAAAGCGGGAGTTTGTGGACCAACTGGTGGGCAACGGGATAAAGTACTTTGTGCTCATCATGGAAGGCGTACTCAATTTCCACGGTGACGAGGCCGACTACTACGAAGAATGGAATGACGAAATCAGTGACGATGGCGGCTGGATCGCCCTGCTGAACACGCACCCTCAGGTAGACGACGAGCTAACACAGACGCGGCTGGATGAGTACCTGCACTTCGGTCAGCACCTTAATGGGCTGACCTGGCGACCGCAAAAACCTCACCGCGTATTTGAGGCGGTGGAGGGGTTGATTCAGACGGAGGTGAGGCGGGTGTATTAAAGCGACTTCATGCCCTTGAGGGCTACGCATCGGTAGAACCTGAATTCTAGGAAGTCTTAAAGCCCGTAAATCGCTTATATTGCCACGCTTTTAGCACACACTCTACAGGACTTACTACCTCATATCATGCAATTACAAGGGATCGACCTGATCATTTTCGGCGTTTATATCGTCGGTGTTATACTTTTTGGCATCTGGATAGCTAACCGCGAAAAGGCGGCTACCGCCAGCGATTATTTTTTGGCGGGTCGCAGTCTGCCCTGGTGGGCGGTTGGTGGCTCCCTTATCGCCTCCAATATTTCCGCCGAGCAGATTATCGGGATGAACGGCTCTGGCTTCGAGTTGGGCCTGGCCATTGCTACTTATGAGTTGATGGCGGCCATTACGCTCATCATTGTCGCTAAGTTTTTGTTGCCCGTCTTCCTGAAAAAGGAGATTTACACCATGCCACAGTTCCTGGAAGAACGGTATGATGGTACGGTACGAACGATCATGTCGGTGATGTGGATCGCCCTCTTCGTTTTTGTTAACATCGCTACGGTAATTTATCTGGGGGCACTAGCCATCGAACAATTACTGGACGTGCCACTGTATATGGGCATCATCGGTTTGGTGTTGTATTCGGCCTGTTTCTCCATCTTTGGTGGGTTGAAGGCGGTGGTTTGGACGGATGTCGTTCAGGTCGTCGTTCTCCTCCTTGGGGGCACCATTGCCGCCTGGGGTATCCTCAGTTTTGTTGGTGACGGCAGTGTTTTTGCCGGTATCTCCGAACTCTACCGGGCGCTGCCCGGGCACTTCGAGATGCTCTTCGAGCCCGACGATACGTTCATCAGTAAGGCGGCAACAACGGAACTGGCTACGGGCGTTGACTTTGCCGGGAACCCCACCGAACTGGTCGCTGGAGATGAGGTAAATTCTAGCTTTAACCTACTTCCAGGTATGGCACTTCTGCTGGGTGGAATGTGGATTGTGAACACCTATTACTGGGGTTTCAATCAGTACATCATTCAGCGGGCACTGGCGGCCAAAAGTCTGCCAGAAGCGCAAAAGGGCATCGCCTTTGCCGCCTTCATGAAATTATTCATTCCCTTCTTTGCCGTGTTGCCGGGCATTGCTGCTTACTACCTACTCGTTGAAAAGGGGATTAACGTAGACATCGAAAAGGCCGACCAGGCCTTCCCATGGGTGTTGGGTAATTACGTAGGGGAAGGTTTCCGGGGGCTCACTTTCGCGGCCTTGGTAGCAGCCATTGGTTCTTCGGTAAGCTCAATGGTGAACAGTGCTTCTACGATTTTCACCATCGATATTTATAACAAATTTATCAATCCAGGTGCCAGCCAAAAGCGGCAGGTGACAATGGGGCAGATTGCAGCAGCTGCCTCCCTCATTATTGGCGCTGTCGTAGCTCCTCAGTTGGCTGGAGCCGGGCAGGTATTCCAAATTATTCAGGAATACACCGGCTTCCTGAGCCCAGGTGTATTGGTGGTCTTTATCTTCGGTATGTTCTACCGCCGGGGTACGTCAAAGGCCGCATTGGTGGTTATCCTGCTGGGGGTACCGCTTTCGCTTTTCTTCAAATTTATCATGCCAGACCTGGCCTTCCTGGACCGGATGGCACTGATGTTCCTCATCTCTTCGGCTCTGATGATTGGGCTGAGTGCCGTGACGAGCAAAGGTGGAGGTGTCGTTAATCGTACGGCAACTGCTGAAGGCGTCGTTGGCGATATGAAAATCCGTAATGGCATTGCGCTCGTCGTGATCGTTATTGGTCTTTGTACGGCCATCCGCCTTTTCGTGCAACCAGTACCTGGCGTGCCAGACTGGGCGGTATACCTCTTCGGTATCTTGTCCGTAGCCGTTCTTGCGCTGATTTACACCGATAAACAGGAGGACGACTACAAGGCCATCGACCTCGAGCCTTCGCTCTTCCGCACGCGGATGGGCTTCAACATTGCTGCGCTGGCGGTAATCTTGATTTTGGCGTTGATTTATGGTTTCCTCGCGTAGGAAGGAGGTCAGGCAGTAAGAAAGTCAAACAGTCAAGCAGTACATAACGACTGCTTGACTTTCTTACTGCTTGACTCCTTGACTATATCTCCGTCAACGCTTCCCCAACCTCTTCCATGAAGCTTTTGAATGCATCGGAGTACGTTCCTTTTTCACTCAGCGTCCAGCCACGAATGGTATTGTCCTTAACAATGATGAAGTAGGGGCAAACACCGTCGTAAGCCATCTCCGGGCATTCAAATCCTGGAGCAACTCCGTCTACGATGCTTTCCTCAAAACCACTAGCGAGTTCTCTCATCGCCTGCAAGCCGGTGGCTGACTTTAGGGCTTTGAAGGTATTACCATTAACCGTAGCATCAGCGTTGCCAGGGTTGTGCTGATCGACGGATTCATATAGTTTGCCGTTTTCGAGCTTGTAGGCTGGCCCGCCGCCCCAGCCGCCGGTGTAGCCGATGAGGTAGGTGATCTCGCCGTCCTGGGGTGAAGAGGTGTTCAGGGTGGCAGGTTTGGGGGTACAGGAGCAGAGGCACATTACTAATAGTAAGAAGAGTAGATTTCTCATTGGTTCCGTTTTTGAGGAAACGTTGAGGTAGGTAGTGAGGTTGGCCGTCTTTACCCTGCTCTTTAATCAATCATTGTACCTGCGTCTGCGCCATCCAGAACGTAGGGTGCTAATAAATCTCCCTCCGCTCCTCCCACCAAAGCGACACCAACACGCAAGCCAAAAACCAAAGAAGACTACCGATAAAGCCTGCCGTAAAACCACCCAGTATGACTTCCCGGTGAACGGCACTAGTGGCGTTTGAATCGTGGACAATTAAGGGGTAGCTATAAGGGAACCAGCGGGTGACACTCACCTCCGTAGTACTCAAAATGAAGCCTGCAATAAGCCCGAAAAAGCCAATGCCCAGGGGCGCAATGATGCTTTTGAAGAATAAGTGAAGCCAAAATTGTAGTGCGGTGAGGCCTAGTGTTGCGACGAAGATCTTACTTCCTGTTGCCCATAATGCACTAAGATTCGGAGCGTAAAAACCCATTTCATACTCCGGGAAACGACTGCCCAACCAGTAACCTAAGGCCCAAACGCCGAGGCAGTAGAGCACCACGGCGAGAGCGTTTAGTCCAATCAAAAGGCCTAATTTGGCCAGTAGGATACCGGACCGTGAACGAGGTAGCGAATACAGCTGCTTCCAGGCATCCGCTCGTTGTTCCAGGTGAAAAACGGCGGCAGTGAGTAATACGCAGAGTGGACTGGCCAGCATCATGACGTAGCTGGTAAGGGTAGTATTGATGAATCGTGTCCAGGGATTTTCACCAATCCTGGAGAGTCGGTGAACGTCCAGGTTATGCGCCAGGAAGACGACGGCTAATAACAGTGTTACCGTAACGGGTACGAGATAGATCGTTGTGCTGGATTTTATTTTTCGGCCTTCGGCCCGGAATAAGGCAAATGCGTTCATGGAGGTTATTTGGTCAGCTGTAAAAAATGAGATTCCAGGTCGCCAGTGATTGGCCGGACGGCGTAGATGTCGATTCCTGCTTTGGTGAGTTGACGAATCAGGTCCGGAATAGCTTCCCGGCCAGGTAGCGTGATCTTGAGAACGTCCGTATCGTCCGGCTCCGACAACTGCAAAGCTTTTGCGGCCAAGCTGGCTTGTGGTGTTTGAACCTCCACTATAAAGTTGGTGGCCCAGGCTTCCTTGAGCGCTGATAAAGGACCTTCAAACAGCATATTTCCTTGGTGTAGAATACCCAGATGGGTTACTGTCTTTTCGAGCTCGGGCAGTAAGTGGCTGGAGAGCATGATTGTCTTACCCACCTCCCGAAGGTCAAGTAATAAGCGACGAATATCAGAAATGCCAGCGGGGTCGAGGCCGTTGGTGGGCTCATCCAGAATGAGGAGCTCCGGGTCGTGAAGCAACGCTAGCGCTAAACCCAGACGCTGTTTCATACCCATCGAGTATTTATGCGTGCTCTTTCGAGCCTGCTCTGCGAGCCCTACCAGATCAAGTACTTCCGGAATTCGCCGTTGGGAGACCTGGCGATAATCGCAGGCAATTTTAAGATTGTCGATCGCGGAAAGATTCGGGTATAGCGATGGTGCTTCAATCAAAGTGCCAACCCTTGCGAGACAGGATCTACGATTACTACGTAGTTCTTGGCCGAATAGCTTGATGGTGCCACTATCGGGCCGAAGGAGGCCCAGTAAGTTTCGAATGGTTGTACTCTTCCCCGCGCCGTTCGGCCCCAGAAAGCCGTATATGCTCCCCGGCTCGACGTGCAGGGACAGTCCCCGTAGCGTCGGTTCCTGCCGTGGATAACTGTAAGATAGCTTGTTGATCGTGATCATGATGTCAGGGCTTAAATGTCTTGTAATAGGTGAGCCACTTTCTTCAACAGACGTTCCCTGTAACCTGCGGTGTAATTCACCACGACCGTGGCCTGGGCTTCGGGTAAGTACAGATAAGCAGTGCCCCAGAATCCACTATGGCTGAAAGCGGGTTTATCGTAGAGCTCGAGGGCGTGATGACCGCAACGATAATCCATGAAGCCGGGATCGTTGCCGGGGGAATAACTCGCCGGAAATACTGGCGGCTTATCCAAGAGCAAATCCAGAGTTTCCGGCTGATCAAAAATCTCCCCGCTAAACAAGGCCTGAACGAAAATGGCGACATCCTGAGTGGTAGACAATAGACCACCTCCGCCCCACAAATCTATAGAGGCGTCATATTCCGTGAAGTCTTGCCGGCCGAAGTACCGACGGACGACGGGACGAACACCGGCAGGAGCCGATTCCAGAGACTCCAGCCAGGTATGTCGCAAGCCAAGTTCTTCGAATCTTAGCAAGCTACGAAGTCCGTAGGCGAGTGTACTGTCCGTGCTTCGCTCAATGGCTTCTCCCAGTAAAATATAACCCGTGTCGCTGTACTGGAAGCCGCCGCCAGCTTTCCAGAGCGGCTGGCCGAGGTCAGTCGCAAAGCGAAGTTGGTCCGTCCGACTCCAGCGTTTTTGCGCGTTTTTTGTGACGGCTTCGAGGTAGGCGGGGCTGGCTACCGCGTAGTCATACAAGCCGCTCGTATGCTGAAGGCAGTGGCGAAGGGTAATCTGATTGGTTTGGTAGCCGTCGACTTCCAGCAGGTTGAGGTGAGCGCCGGAAATATGATCCGTCAACGGATCGTCGATATCCAAAGCCCCCATTTCGTGTAGGCGAAGAATGGCCGCGGCAACGAATGTTTTGGTGATGCTGGCGATGCGGAAGGGCTGGTCGGCGTGAAGGCTGTCTTCCTTGTTCCTGTCAGCGAAGCCCACTGCGCCGGTCCAGTGAAACTCATCGCCTGGGGAAATGACGGTCATCGATACGCCGGGGACTTCCCCTAGTGAATCGTCAATAGCTTCCTGGAGCAGAGCTTCAAGCGTAGTGGCAGATACTTCGGCCCCGGTAGTGGCCACATTATGGCAGGCCAGGAGCCCGCAAAGTAAGAGAGAGAAAAGAAAGAGACGTTCACGCATGGTTGATCAAGCTAGAGCGCAAAGATGAAGCCGTCCTTTCAACCCTCATTGTAAAAAATCGTCACTCTTTCGTGGGCCGGTAGGGCTGTAAGCCCGGGCGTTTTAAAATTTGCCCGGGCGTGAGGCTACTGTAGCGTTTTACCTCCTTGATGAAATGGCTCTGATCGAAGTACCCATATTTTTCTACGTAGTGGAG
>CALIGP010000348.1 GCA_938021455.1 uncultured Lewinella sp.
ACTTACTCCCCTTACTGCAAGGCAAGGTCGGGAACATATACAGGTCGCTCTTCTGGCACTTCCCGATCTATCTGCAAGCGTACGATGAGCGTAACAACGAAAATCGGGATTCTCTCTTCAGAACTCGCCCGGGATCAGTCATCAGGCAGGGGGAGTGGAAGCTTCATTATTACTTTGAAGACGAGGGCGTTGAGCTCTACAACCTAATCAAGGACCCGGGAGAGAAAAATAATGTGGCCGCCACCCAGCCCAAGATGACCGACAAAATGCTCCTTGCACTTAAGAATTGGTGGCAGGCAACCGACGCCCCGATTCCGACAACGCTTAATCCCGAATATGAAGAGGCCAGGTAATTCGACTTTCCTTTACTTTTATTCCCGTTAAATTCATCGGCGAGCAGTGCGTCATGAAGGTCACATACGCTAGTGCCAGGGGCATTGGCATTCCAGACGAAACGCAAGTTTATCTACTATGGTTAGAAGAGCCATGAGCGATAAAACTGGGGGGCAGAGGCAGGATGTTTTTCAAGGGGCGTGAGTACTTCCAATCACTAGGAAAAGCTCTTCATCGATCTGATTAAGTCCTTTTGGTGCATTTCTATCTGACGATTGAATTCCGGAAGCAATGCAGCTATTTTCTTTAGATCCTTTCCTGCGGAAGTTTTTTCCAGCACAAGAGACAAGGCGGAGAGAGAGTCCGAACCAAGCATCTTCGCGTTCGATTTCAGCGTGTGAAAAACTCGCTTTAACGAAACAAAGTCTCGCTCACCGAACGCTTTAGATAATTGCCTTTTCATCTTTGATAGATCTCGTAGATAACTATCAATGAGTTCACGTTTTAAACTAAGGTCTCCACCTATCATGGACTCGAGTAGTTGAAGCTTGGTATCAAAAGTATAGGGAGAATGCATATAACTTATAATATAATTTAAACAAAGTAGTCTGGAAATATTGACGTACCAACTGGCAGCGATGATTCCCTCCTTACCCGTATATATCCCGCTTTTTTTTACGGCTTGGGGATAGTTCATTCGAAAAATAAGAGCTTATTTTTTCGGAGAAAACTTCTTCAAAACTTCTACAAGTTCTTTGCTTTTTAGTGGTTTTGATAAATAATCATTCATTCCAGCGGCTATACACTTCTCTCTATCTCCGGGCATGGCTGCGGCAGTAACGGCTACTATAGGAAGGCTGGAAATTCTACCCGGAATTCCTCTTATCGTCCTCACCGCCGTAAGACCATCCATCACGGGCATTTCAACATCCATCAAAACGAGATCATATTCAGCACCCAAGATCATATCAATTGCCTGCTTACCGTTTTCAGCCAGCTCTACAACATAGCCCAAGACTGCAAGGATTGCTTCACCCAGGCGTCGGTTCATTTCGTTATCATCTACTAGTAGGATGCGCATAACGCCGCAAATGTAAAAAAAAGACGCCTACTTTGACGGCGAAGGATAGCCCAGACAGCACTTACAGTACAGGTCTTGGTAAATAGGTTGCAGCATTCAATCGTCCCCCCTTAATGATTTACCTTTGTTCCATGAAATTTACCGACTACCCGCTAGCCTCAGAGATCAAGCGAAGCATTGGCAAACTGGGCTGGAAGCGGCCTACGGACATCCAGTACAAAGCCATCCGGCACATCCTCGCTGGAGAAGATGTAATGGGTATTGCCCAAACAGGTACCGGTAAAACGGCAGCTTTCGCCATTCCCGTTCTACAACTGATTCATACTGGTAAGGAGAACCAGCGGCGGAAGGATGGCATCAAGTGCCTCATCATGGTGCCCACCCGCGAACTGGCCATGCAGCTCGACCAGGTCTTCAGCGCTCTGGCCAACGGCACCCGGGTTAAGGTGTTCGCCCTAACCGGAGGCGTGGAGCAGGACCCGCAGATTGAGCAGCTCCAAAACGGCGTAGACATCCTCATCGCCACCCCCGGGCGAATGTTCGACTTGCTCAACCAGAAGATTCTTCGTCTCGAACGGGTCAATATCCTCGTCCTCGACGAGGCCGACCTGATGCTCGACCTGGGCTTCATCGACGATATACGCGGCGTGCTCGGTCACTTAAAAATGCGGCGACAGACCTTATTTTTCTCCGCCACCATCAATGAGAAAATTAAGAAGCTGGCCTATACGCTCGTCAAGAAGCCCATCCGCATTCAAATCTCTCCGAAGGACCCGATCTCTCGCAACGTCGATCATTCTGTTGTATTTATTGAGATGGACGACAAACGCTTTTTCCTCGAGCGATTCATCAAGGAAAATCCTGAAGCCAAGATATTAGCCTTTGTTCGCACCCGCGTCCGCGCCGAAAGAGTCCACAAAGCAATGGCCCGGGTTGACATCCCGACCCTCTACTTACATGGTGAGCTAAGCCAGAAAGAACGCAATACCGCCCTGGAAGCTTTCCGCGCCGGCGAGCAGCGCGTCATGATTGCCACCGACGTAAGCGCTCGAGGTATCGACATCCCCGACGTGACGCACGTCATCAACTACGACCTGCCCGATCAAGCCGACAACTACGTCCACCGCGTCGGACGTACCGGCCGCGGCGAACGCCGAGGCTTCGCCTACACTTTCTGCGCACCGCAAGAACACGATAAGCTCCGGGCCATCGAAGCCTACACCGGTACCGAAATCAAGGTCGTAGAGCTGGATCGCCAACAATACAAGGAAACCCTTCACTTCAGCAAAACGGACAATATGAACCTGGCCGACCTTATGAAAGAAGCAGAGCAATGGGAAAAAGGGAAGAAGAAGAAAAAGCGGTA
>CALIGP010000349.1 GCA_938021455.1 uncultured Lewinella sp.
AGACTTCTGCTTAAACACTGGATGTTACGACTTTACAATTTTTGATTCTTATGGTGATGGTATCTGCTGTTCTTATGGAAATGGTTCTTATAATGTCAGTGATGATGCAGGAAATGTTTTAGCTTCTGGTGGATCTTTCGGGTCTACTGAAACTACTAATTTCTGCGTAGGTGGCACGACGGCACCAACCTGTACGGATGGTATCCAAAACGGTCAAGAAACGGATGTCGATTGTGGTGGACCTGATTGTCCAGCCTGTCCTACTTGTACGGATGGTATCCTAAATGGACAAGAAACCGATGTTGATTGTGGTGGACCTGATTGTCCAGCTTGTCCTACTTGTACAGATGAAATCCAAAACGGACAAGAAACTGGAGTAGATTGTGGTGGACCTGATTGTGCTCCTTGTAATACTGGTGGATGTACTTATACAACAATCAACTTCAATAATTTTGAAAGTGGTTTGGGAATTTGGAATGATGGTGGATCGGATTGTCGTAGAAGCTGGAGAGATGCTCAATATGCCAACAGTGGTACTTACTGTGTTCGCCTAAGAGACAATACAGGGTCTTCTGTTTTGACGACAGATGTCCTCAACCTTTCTGCTTATGATGAATTGACTGTTGACTTCTCTTACATCACTGTAAGTATGGATAATTCCAATGAAGATTTCTGGTTACAACTTTCTACAGATGGAGGAGCCACTTATACTATTGTGGAAGAGTGGAACCTCAATGATGAGTTTGTTAATAATTCCAGAGAATCTGGTAATGCTGTTATTCCTGGTCCTTTCACAAGCAATTGTAGATTGCGTTTCCGTTGTGATGCTTCTGCTAATAATGACTTAGTTTATATCGATGATGTAAACATTGATGGTTGTGTCAATAGCAATAGAGAAGAATTAATTCTTCCTGAAGCTGCTACAGAACTAGCTAGAAACCCAGGAAATGAATCCCTTATAGAAGCTGTAAGCCTCACGGAATTCCTTCTTTATCCAAACCCAACTAGCGATCAGTTGACAGTAGACTTTACTTTAGCAAAAGCTAATCAAGTAGATCTAAGAGTTACTGACTTTACTGGAAAAACAATTGAGATGCAAAGACTACAAGGAATCTTGGGTCAACAGCAGACTACTCTTGATGCCAGCCAGTTCAGTTCAGGTTTCTACTTTGTACACCTGATTACAGATGGTAAAATCACTTCTAAGAAATTTGTAGTAACCCACTAATCGGTTTCCACAGATTTAAAGAATCTGATAGAATAAGGAGCCAACCTGCAAATGCAGGTTGGCTTTTTTTTGGCTACATTAGGATCTTCTTTTTTTATCTACTTCTTTTCCCTCCGATTTAAATCCTTTTTATTACATTTAGAAAAAATATTCCTTTCGCAACAAATAATTCAGGCAAAAGAAAAGAGCTTAAAATAATAATTTTAATCGCCATCTTTTTCGTCTATTCCTTATAGATGCTGGATGTCTGTTTTTATTTTTTTAATTCTTCAAAAAATATTTCACCCTTTTTCTAGTCTTTTCTAAGTCCATCTACTAGAGTAAATTTGAGTTAATACATTCAAGCAAAAATACGTAAACATGAAAAAGCGAAAGACTACTTCGGCCTATACTTCCTTTTCTTTATTATTCATTGTTGCCTTATTAAGTTTCTCCTCCAATCCTCCTAATGCGCGTACTGGCGCGCCCGGAGAAGGCAATTGCTCGGGTTGCCACAACAGCCCGCCCGCCGGAGCAACGGGCTTAGTAAGCATTGAAGACTTACCCGCTACCATAATGCCCAATACCACTTACACCCTCACCGTGAGATCAGAAGCAACTTCTGGTTCTCCATCTACCGGAGGGTTCCAATTGGTCGCACTAGATGATAGCGATATAAATGTTGGTGATCTGATTTCCATTTCAGGAAATACAGGAACAAATACTGCTGGCAGTGGTAGAGAATACATGGAAAGTCGAGGAGACAAAAATATCACAGGGACGGATGTTGCCTGGACCTTCAACTGGGTATCAACTACCTCTCTAAGCGGGTAACTGCCCAGGGAGAAGATGGACGATTTTTCAACCCTTACCTGAACCTGAGTCGGGATTTTCCGAAGCAACGACTGGCCCTAAGTTTACAGTGGCAACACTTCGGTCTTGGCTTGTGGGAAAACAATGAACAGCGCATCACGACGGTCCGGGACAACTTCTTCACGACCACGAATTACGTATATGAGACGGATCGGGTACGGCTAAACGTAGCTTACCGATTCACCAAGCTGAAGGGAGAGGTGCGTAAGGTCAAGAGTGAGTTTGGGGATAAGGAGTTTTGAGGGGTCTGCTTCGCGGTTTAAGGTTAACCACGGAGGTAATCAGAGGTAATCACAGAGGTGCAGAGAGGGCGCTGCGCGCTTTTTTCACCACAGATTGACACGAATTAGGGCACAGATTCTTTCATTATGTCAGCCTCCTAAAAATCCTATTCCCCATCCTATAAATCCAACTTCCCCGGCCCCGGTTACTGGTTAACCACGGAAGTGCTCAGAGGCAATCACAGATTCTTATTATTGGGCAGAGGAGCTTGGTTGCTGAGCGTAGCCGAAGTACCAGCTCCGACCGTGAACGGGGCCAAAAGCTCCCGAAGCGGGGAACAGCGGCATCGAGGTTAGGAGGGAGATATTACACAACCAAAGTCGCTCCGCTCCCTTACCTGTTCGGAGCTGGAGCTCCTCCGCCCAAAACAATCCTTGGTAGCAGTAGCCCCCAATTAAACCTTTCCTCTTCTCGTTCATCCAATATCCGTAAATAATCTGACTATGACCGATCACGCTAAAACCCATCATCTCTACCGTCGCGCCGGGTTTGGCCTCGCCCCTCAGGAGTGGCTGAAGCTGCGAGAGATGACGTTCAAGGATGCACTCGAGGATCTTTTTGCGCGGACGCAGGTGCCAGCAGGGGTTTTAAAAGCAGGGGAAACGCCCGATTATACGCGAAAGAATATCTCCCCGAAGGAGCGGATGGAGCTCCAAAAGCAGGAAAGGCAAAATGTCGCCCTGGTCAACGTTAATTGGGTGAAGCGAATGGCTGCCCAGAAAGAAAGTGCACTGCTAGAAAAAATGTGCTTATTCTGGCATGGTCATTTTGCCTGTGAGACGAAGTTCAGCCTTCTGGCTACCAAGCAACTCAATACGCTGCGAGCACATGCGCTGGGAAATTTCCGGGAGCTTTTACTAGCCATCGCCCGGGATCCATCCATGATCCGTTACCTCAATAACCAACAAAATAAAAAGCTTTCACCCAACGAGAACTTCGCCCGCGAAGTAATGGAACTTTTCACCTTGGGTCGTGGGAATTATACGGAGACGGACGTAAAGGAAGCAGCTCGCGCCTTCACGGGTTGGTCTAGTAATAAGACGGGAGAATTTTTCTTTCGGCCACGACTCCACGACTACGGAACCAAAACCTTTTTGGGTAAAACCGGCGACTTCGACGGGGCAGACATCATTGATATTATTCTGGAACAGCCTGCGGCAGCGGAGTTTATTTGCCGCAAGGTTTACCGTTACTTCGTCAATGAGAAAGTGGACGAAGCCAGAGTACAGGAGCTTGCCGATGCGTTTCGCAAGGATTACGACATCGGCCAACTTATGCGGACCATCTTTAGCAGTGACTGGTTTTACGACGGGGAGAATGTTGGCAATCGAATCAAAAGTCCGGTAGAGCTGGTAGCTGGCATCATGCGACAGCTCAACGTCCGTGAAATAGCTCCGCAGGGCATCATCATTCTACAGCAGGCGCTGGGGCAGGTGCTCTTCCGCCCGCCCAATGTGGCGGGCTGGCCGGGTGGGCGATACTGGATTGATAACTCTACTCTCTTGCTGAGGCTCAATTTGGCCGCAGCCATCTTCCAGGCCGGAGAGTTCAACTTTGAGCTAGCCCCCGAGCTGGAGCAGGAAAATAAGCGCCAACTCAAAAGGCTAGCAGCAGTGATGGACCTGGAGCCCTTGAAGCAACTAGTAGCCACTTCCCCCGGCGAGTTACCGGAGCTATTACTCGCAGCTACCTCATCACCGAACTTAAAGCTTAGTCCGGCACCCGATCTGCAAGCTCTTCAATTGATGAGTTCTCCCGAATACCAAATCTGCTAAAACCCGAACAATATGAAACGCAGAGACTTTCTCAGAAACTCTACCCTGGCCTCCACGGCCATTCTTACCCCGAACTTCCTTAAGAGTTCGGCCATTGCAAGTGCCACCAGGCTCGCTTCTCGTTCGGGGAAAATACTCATCGTATTACAGCTCTCCGGTGGTAATGATGGCTTGAATACGGTCATACCCTTTGGTGATGATCTGTATTATCAGAACCGTCCGATACTGGGCATACCCAAGAATGAAGTGTTGAGGCTCAACGATCATCAGGGACTACACCCCGAGTTATCGCCTCTGCGCAAGCTTTACGATCGGGGGGAGATGACGATTATCAACAGCGTTGGTTATCCGAATCCGGACCGTTCTCACTTTAGATCCATGGATATCTGGCAGACGGGCAGTCCGGCTACCGAGAACTGGTCTACGGGTTGGATCGGTCGCCACCTGGATAATGTGGGTACTGGCAAGCCAACCTACCACGCTCTGGAGGTAGACGATGGTCTGAGCCTGGCCATGAAGGGAGCTACCCGAACGGGCTTCGCCATGAGCCAGCCCGAACGGCTGCGCAGGGCAGTTAGGAACCAACGACTGCACGGTCTGAAGGCCGACCACACCGCCGGCAATCCTTCCCTGGCTTACCTCTACAAAACGCTCACCGAAACGACGGAAGCGGCGGGTTATCTCTTCGAGCAATCCAAGGTAAAGAATGCTACTGCGGAATACCCCAAAGGAGCCTTCGGTAAGGATCTAAAGCAGATCGCCGAGCTCATCACCGCCGACACCGCTACCAACATCTACTACGCCAGCCTCGGTGGCTTTGACACCCACGTGCAGCAGCGAAACCGTCAGCAGCGCTTGCTCGCACAGTATGCGCAGTCGGTCTCTGCTCTGGTAGAGGACCTGAAGGCAAATAATCTTTTCGACGATGTACTCATCATGACCTTCTCCGAATTCGGTCGCCGCCTGAAGCAAAATGCCTCCGGCGGAACGGACCACGGTACGGCCAACAATGTCTTCCTGATGGGTGGTAAGCTCAAGGCGGCGGGTTTTTACAACCCTGCGCCGGACTTAACAACGCTTGACAACGGAGACCTCATCCATCAGGTCGATTTCCGGCGTTGCTACGCAACATTGATTGATGATTGGTTGGAGGGAAATTCTATGGCCGTTTTGGGGCAGCAGTTTGCGAGCCTGGGAGTGGTGTAGAGTATATGATCATTGGGAAAAGGAGCTTGGTTGCTGAGCGTAGTCGAAGTACCAGCTCCGACCGGGCAAGGGAGCGGAGCGACTTTGCCCGTGCAACACCTTCGCCAAAACCACTACCGCTGTTACTCGCTTCGGGAGCCTACGGCCTCGTTCGCAGTCGGAGCTGGAGCTCCTCCGACCAACCTAGCCATCAAGCTGCTTCCAGCATCCGGCGATGATAATTAATCTGTCCCAGGTGGTAGGTCAGGTGACCGGCCAGGTGAACAAGAAAGTATTCCGTCGTCGTTTTTTCGGCGAAGACAAGCGTCGGGTAGTCCGCAGCAAGTTGTGCGGGAGTTAGCTGGTCAAGGGAGCTGTTTACATCGGTGATCGTACGTTCGATCATTTGCAGTAGCTCCGCGGCGGGGATGTCTTTCCCGGCAAACTCATGCGCCCGATCCCGGACGTAGCCGGTTTTACCAAACTCGGCGGCGATGAACGTATTGAGGTTGCCAATCAGGTGCAGACAGAGATTACCTCCAGAGTTGGTTATGCCGGGAGCCGTTTTCCAGAGGTTTTCTTCGTGGCGGTACAGCGCAATCTCGCTGTGGAGTTTTTTCAAGTCCCTGGTAAAAAGGGTTTTCAGAACGCCAATGAGTGAGTGATCCATACCTGGGTTTTAGTTGAAAGGTAGGGCCTTCTCTGCTAATTAACTTTCCTTGCACCTGCGCTCCGGCGCCCAATCCGATCAGCTATACATCTTCCGCAATTCCTTTTTCAAAATCTTGCCAGTGGCACTCTGCGGCAGCGCCTCCAAAAATTCAATAGTACGCGGGTATTTGTAAGAAGCGATACGTTCCTTCGTCCACGATTTAAGATCGGCTTCCTCAACACACTCTCCTTCCTTGAGGACCACACAGGCCTTAACTTCCTCTCCGTACTGCTCGTTCGGCACCCCGATTACGGCCACCATGGAAACGGCTTCGTGCCGCATCATAACATCTTCCACTTCACGGGGATAGATGTTTAACCCGCCACGAATGATCAGGTCCTTCGTACGGTCAACGATGTAGAAAAAACCATCTTTGTCCTTCATCCCAACGTCTCCGGAATGCAGCCAACCGTTGACAATGGTCTTAGCCGTTGCCTCGGGCTTATTGTAATATCCCTTCATCACGTTATGGCCTCGGTATAAGACCTCTCCCTTTTCGCCGACGGGCACTTCGTCGCCACATTCATCCACCACTTTCACCTCCACCCCCCAGACCGGCGTTCCGATGGAACCGGGTTTACGGCCAATGGCCGTTTGGTTGAAAGTAACAACGGGTGAGCCTTCTGACATGCCGTAGCCTTCAAGAATTTCTACCGTAAACTTTTCTTCAAATGCTTCCAGGACGGTAACGGGTAAGGATGCCCCTCCTGATAAACACATCTTCAGGTTCTTTGAAATAGCCTTCAGGTCGAATCGGTCATTCTGGTAATTCAGTAGCCCCCAATACATCGTCGGCACACCGGCAAAGACGGTTACCTTATGCTCTTGCATGAGAGCAAGCACGGCCTCCGCATCAAAACGAGGTAAGAGTACATTGGTGACGCCCCGGTAAATGCCCGCGTTCATCAGCACCGTCATGGCAAAAATATGGAAGAGCGGGAGAACGGTCAGCATGGTGTCCTCCGGTACCGCCTGGTATAAATCGGTGGAAAGTATCGCGTTCAGCAAAAGGTTACTGTGCGTAAGTTCCGCGCCCTTAGGCCGGCCCGTTGTACCGGAAGTATAGATGATGACGGCCGTATCATTAGCCGTTGTTTGGGCAGTTTCCAACGTAGGAGCTTGTCCTTGCATCAACATTCCCATCGTTTTAGTCCCTTCAATGGGCGAAGGATCCGTTGGCTTCGCAGTAATGACGTATAAGTCTTTACAGGCATCTACTTTCTGAAACCCAGCATGCCCTTCCTCCAGCATCGGCAAACCGGCGGCTCCCAAAAAGCAGAAGTAGGCTTTGGCGTCGGAATCTTTGAGGTGATATTCTACCTCGTCCCGCTTCAGCAACACACTGAGCGGTACCACTACCCCTCCCGCTTTGAGAATCCCGAAATAGATCATCGGGAAGTACGGCAGATTGAGACAACTCAGGGCAATCTTGTCCCCCCGCTTTATGCCAGAAGCGATCAGGCCGTTTGCGATTTGGTTGGCGGCAGCGTTCACCTGAGCGTAGGTCAGGTGGGTGTCCATGAAGATGAAGGCATCTTTGTCCGCATATCTGCGGGCACTGTCTTCGAGTAGGACCGATAGGTTGAGCATGATCTATTGGTTGGGCAAGGAGCCTAAACCAATAGGTCTCCTGATGTTTTGAGCGTCACCCGCTCTGTTCCCAGTAAGGTACGCTTTTGGCCGGAAGTACGGGTGAAGATGTACTGGAAGAAGAAGTTGGCGGTATGGATTTTAGACTGATAGAAATTAGCCTCGTCCTGTCCGTCAGCGGAGGGTGCGCCTTTCGTAGCCGCCACTGCCTGCCGTAGCCACAACCAACCCAGCACGTGGAGGCTGAAGTAATCCAGGAAGATGGTCGCGTCCGCCAGGAAGACTTTGGGGTCTTCACTTTTAGCTAGTCCCATCAGGTGGCCGAGAACTTGCTGCATACCTCCGAGGCTTTTGCCCAGGGTCTCCGCCATGCTGCGGGTCTCGTCCAGGTTAGCCGCGAGACTGATGGTCTCCTGAATTTCTTCGGTGAGGAATTGCAGTGCCTTACCCTTATGCATCATCAGCTTACGCCCCAGGAGGTCAAGACCGTGAATGGTCGTCGTTCCTTCGTAGATGGCGTTCACGCGGATGTCCCGATAGATCTGCTCTAACGGAAAATCATCCGTATAGCCTGCGCCTCCCAATACTTGCATGCCCTGGCTAACGGCCTCCGTGCCATACTCGCTCGGGAAGGATTTGGCGATGGGCGTGAGCAGCTCCATCAACAGGTGAGTCCGTTCCTTTTCGGCGGGGTCCTGGCTAATTTTGCTGATGTCTTCCCAAAGGGAGCACTGTAGCAAGAGATCAACACTGCCTTCTACGACAGCTTTCTGGAAAAGCAGCATCCGTCGCACATCAGCGTGCTCGATGATGAGTACCTGGCTGGTGTTGACATCCTTGTTTCCGGGGTGGCGACCCTGCGGGCGTTCTTTAGCGTACTGCAGGCTGGCGTAGTAAGCGGCGGAGGCAGAAGCGGCGGCCATGACGCCCGTCCCGATCCGGGCCTCGTTCATCATCTGGAACATGTTGTTCAGCCCACGGAATTCTTCGCCCACGAGGTAGCCTTTTGTCTGCCCCTGTTCGCCGTACATCAGGTGTGCGGCGACGTAGCCTTTCTGTCCCATCTTACCGTAGATTCCGGCGGTGGTGACGTGGTTATCTACCAGGCCATTCTCCGTGGGCAGGTGCTTTGGCACGACGAAGAGGCTGACGCCCTTCATGCCTTTGGGGCCGTCTTTTTTACGGGCCAACAGCAGGTGAACGACGTTCTCCGTAGCGTTGTGGTCTCCACCGCTGATGTAGATCTTCTGTCCTTTGATGGCGTAGCTGCCGTC
>CALIGP010000350.1 GCA_938021455.1 uncultured Lewinella sp.
ACCGCCCTTGGTGCCGGTGGTGTTCATTACCAACGATCTATTCCGTCAAACGTCCCCGCAGGCACTCGAAACGCTTGCGCTCGATATTGTAGAACGGGTAGAGCGGCTACTTCCCGCAGGATTTATGGAACTGCAAATTGACTGTGATTGGACGGCGCGGACGCAGGTGCCATATTTTACCTTTTTAAAAGCCGTGAAAACCCTCCGCCCTGAACTTACGCTCACCTGCACCGTACGCTTACACCAGTACCGGGACCGCGAACAGCAGGGCATCCCGCCCGTCCCCCGCGCCACCCTGATGGCCTACAATACCGGTGACCTTGATGACTGGGCCACCGAGAATTCCATTCTCGATACCAACATCGTCAAGGCTTACCTTGCGGGTCAGCCCGCCTACCCCCTTGACCTGGATCTGGCCGTCGCGGCCTACGATTGGGCGGCGGTTTACCGCCGGGGCGACCTCGCTTACCTCATCAATGAACCGCCGCTCGCCGATCTCGCCGACACCGCCCGCTTCCGCCCAATTACGGACCTCCGCTACGAGGTCGCTCGCTCCACTTACCTCGACGGTATTTACCTCTATGAAGGGGACCTCCTCCGGCGGGAGATCGTCTCGCCCTCAACGATGGACGCCCAGCGCGAATTACTCCAGCGCTACGTCACTGGTTTTCCCGGGCAGCGGTTGATGGTGTATCGGTTGGGAGGGCGGTTGTGGGAGTGAGGATGTAATAGCGCTTTTAGTGGTTAGAGGAAAAGGTAGTTTTGGCCGCTGATGTTGATATTGGCGGCCAAAATGAGGTGTTTTAGAGCGGTTTTGGCCGCTAATAGCTTGAATGACGGCCAAAAACTCCGGAATTTCTGTGCCTTTCGGATTTTACAAAGTGCGCTACTATGGTCTACTAGCTACCCGAAACCGGACAACCCGCCTGCGAAAGTGCCACGAACTTTTAGGTAGCGAACTTCAACGTCAGGCCAGGCTGAACTGGGAAGTTCTCTACGAAGAAGTGACCGGCCAGCCACCCAACCAATGTACCGACTGTGGCGGTCCTCTTCTGGTCGTCGATTACTTCCTTCCCGCCCGCTCTCCGCCGTAGACAAAATCAGTATTAACCCCGCCTTCAACCTCTGTATTACACCCGCTGACCGCGTAGCCTCCTTGCTGCGGGAAGAGCGGTCTATGTCCTCTACTTTTTGTCAGGGAATCTCTTCGAGGAAACTTGCCAGATAAACACCAAATCCCTGCCTTGAAGTATTAAAACAACTAAACCCAAACACTTGAAAAGCCTAGTGCCAGCTATTGAATCCCCATAAGGCGGCTTCGTTCAACGGCCAGGTGGATCTCGCCATCCTCGCTGCGCTTGGCGGCGGATACCTGGCTTAATGTTCAGTAAAAAAGATAAATCGTTAACAAGCATAAAGCTTGTTGATGTGAAGGGCCGACCTTTTTCGCCATGATGGTTGAAAGCTGTATATTGGGGATTGATAATGAATTTTAGGAAAGGAGTGTGGTTTTGAAAATAAAATAGGACGAGTATCCATAAGCAAAGCGTAATCACTCGAGCAAGTACTTTTTTATTAAGAAGGAAAATCCTACTTGTTTTTAACGGGTAACGGTGAAGGCCCTTTCTGGAGGTGAACACTTTTTTAACGTAGAAAATAAATGTAATGAAATTCCATCTGTTGCTTGTAATGATGCTGAGTACACATATGTGTTATTCTCAATTTAATTTTGTAAAGCCAGCATATCCCCTTGATGTACTTCAAATTCATAGTGGTCACAGTCTTACTGACCCCTTGTTTAACAATTGGCCTGGGCAATATGTGAACCTGGTTGGGCATGTCAACGATATAGCAGGATGGGAGATATTTAATACTATGGTCGGGAAATCTACGGGTCCGGGGTCATCAATAAATTATAGATGGCAAAATAGTACAAGCCCTCCAGACGCAAGGTTAAATATTGTCGACTGGGAATTGTTAAGCATTACTGAACGGATTCCATTGTTCTACGAAGGTGGGAGTACTCAGCAGTGGTATATAGATGCGATAGCTGCTCAAAGGAATGATCTTTCCCTATTTGTTAACAATGCGTGGAATAATGGTAATGGTGGGAATGGAGCACCTTCTTTGTTGTGGACGACATGGGTTCGCATAGATGGGACGGATGGAGACTTCAGGTCTATGTTAGATAGTCAAGGAGTAGAGTGGGAAAATATGCAGGCTTATGCCAATGACAATAGGCCTGCAGGTGCAGAACCTGTGTTTATAATACCTGGACATAAAATGATGGCAAGGATCTATGATGACATACAAGCTGGACTAGTGCCGGGAATATCCAATATCAGTCAATTGTTTACTGATAACGTTCACGTAAATGAATTGGGAGCTTATGCTGTTACTATGTTACATTATGCCTGTATCTTTAATGAGAGCCCAGTAGGCCTACCTAATGATTTGCAATTTGGCAATGTTGCTACCTTTCCTTCCGTTGCATTGGCGACATATTTTCAGAATATTGTCGTGGATATTGTAACCAGTTATCCAGAAACAGGGATAACCACATTAAATGGTGCTTTGGCTGTAGAGTTACTTGATTTTAATGTAGAGTTATCAGCCTCTAAGGCTGTTAAGGTTTCCTGGAAAACCGCCAGTGAAATTGATAATGAGTCGTTTGATATAGAAAGATCTAAGGATGGGATACATTGGGTGTCACTAATGGAAGTAGAGGGAGCCGGCACTTCCACATCCATGAAAAATTATGAGGAATTTGATTTCCTCCCACTTGAAGGAGCATCCTATTATAGGTTAAAGCAAACTGATTTTGATGGTAGCTTTTCCTATTCTAAGGTGCGGAAAATTGAAATCGGTAACAGAGATTCTAATAAAATTAAAATATATCCTAACCCTTCACGACAGTTTATAACGATTAATGGTAAGGACCTAGGATTTATTAAGGTGTATGACGCTTTGGGAAGGGAAGTTACTGATAGGGTAACGATTTCAATTACTGATGATTCAGAGCGCCAAGTAGATCTCTCCTCTTTAATGCCGGGAGGTTATCTT
>CALIGP010000351.1 GCA_938021455.1 uncultured Lewinella sp.
GCGATCAGCGGACAGCATTCAGAGCTGTTTTGCCTGAATGCTGTCCGCTGATCGCTAAAACCCTATTCTTTGCCAGGATACATGGTCATCTCACCCAAAAATTAGGGATGACTCATGTTGCTAATGCTTCGAAGAACATTATTTATCTAGTATGACCAGAGATCCTGCTCAAAGTTGAAGATTTCTTGCTTAATCCGTTCGGCTTCCATCAGGCGTTCGCGACCGTTGGTCAGGTAGCCTTCGATCCGTCGATCCAGGACGTTACTTTCCTTGATGACGTAGCTGTTGAAGTAACGGCTTTCGAATACATCCTCCCAACTACGGGCGGCGGCATCGTTGCCGTTGGCGAATGCCATCTCGTTAGCTAGCATCTGGCGGGCAGCCGGGTAGTACACCCAGAACATGGGAAGCTCGTAGAGGAACGTACCGTTTTCGTCAAACTCATCCTTCAGTGGGGCGATGCCCAAGATGCGCACTTTCATGGTACTGCTCTCCTTGTCGAAGAACCAGATTTCCTGCAGGCGGTAACGACGGATGTCTTCCGGGTTGAGTTCACGGGCAACGAGGTCGTACGTAACGTCGTAGGTTTCCGGGTCAACGATGGGTACCGTATCAATACCACCAGCCATAGCCGCACGGCCTTCTTCCGATAGTGGCGTGGTGAACTTATCGTCCAGTGTACCGTAGAGCTGAATCATATTGCTATCCGCTGCTTCCAGCAGGATATTGATCAGCGGGCGCTCGGGATTCTTGAAGGGAAGGTTGATCTTCTCGCGTACATCGAGTACCCGCCAGATGCGCTTCTGCCACATGATGTCCGCTTCGCGTACATGCTCGTAGGGCAAGATGCGGCGTTCCACCTGGGAGCGCTTTTCGATGATGTCATTCACGGGTGTGATGAACTGATCCTGGCTCGGGTCAGGCTGGCCGGCACCGGGCAGCGTGATGGAGGTAGAGTTACCCTGTGGGTTACCGGGGCGCTGGGCTAGCAGCACGGAGGTGCTGGCGAGCAAAAGCAGGAGGGCTAGTTTGAAAGCTGCCTTCATGGGGAGGGGGAATAATAATTATTGGAAGGGATAATGACTTATACCAATTACGAACGCCGGTAAGCAAGGCCGTAGTGTAGAAGCCCGTAAAAAAAACAAGCCTCCAGAGGCATTTCTCCGGAGGCTCGCAAAAATCCTGTTTAATTCCGGCTTTACCAAATGGATCAGCCAGTCTTAACGGTATTTAGTTGATCTTAAAGACCATCGTACCAATCGGACGAGAGACTGGGTCACCAGGGCACTTCGCCTTAATGTTGTTAGCGTAGTAGATATCACCGGGCTTGGCACGCTGTACCAGCTGACGGGAGGTGCCGGAGAACGGACCACCTACGTTTACGCTAGGAACGGCGTCCGCACGCTTAGGGACGTAGACCAATTCGTAGCCGACGATGTTACACTTTGCCTCGAAATCGAAAGACTCCAGCTTAGCGTAAAGACCAGTCTGCGATTTGAACACGTTGCTCCGGATCGTACCACCTTTGGAGTTACCAACCATTGGTACCGGATCAGGAATACGCTTTACCCGGAAGGGGAAAGAGCCGAGCTGCTGGCCGTTTGCCGTGACGTTGACAGTAGCCTCGCCCACGGAATTACCTTTTACTACGAATTTGCTTCCACTGCCAGACTTACGAGAAGCGGCACCAGAGATATTTACCCGTACATCATTAGACTTCACACCAGCGGCGGAAACCGTCAGTGGGTTGTCAACACCAATGTAGAATACGTTCATCTTGTCGGCAGAAACAGCGACGGAGCGCTGGCCTACTTCGTAGGTGAATTTGCCTTCGCCACGTTCTACTTTATTAGTAAGTGGGTTAGTAACCGCTACAGAAGTATTGATCGTCTTAGGTCCAGAACCACTACCCGTGATGGTGTAGTCAGCAGAACCGTCAGCGTTTACGCGCAGGCGTTGTCCGTTCACCCGCAGGTCAATGTTAGCGGGGTCCAGGCTCGAGCTGTAGCTACCAACGGAAACCTTGGCCTTGATCTGCTCACCACCGATTACGTAGCTCTTATCCGCATTGAATACGGGGAAGAATTTATCGAATTCGATCGTCTTACCACCAACGATGTTGACTAAGTCATTAACGATGTTGGCTTCAGACACCTTCAAGTCAGATTTCATCTGAGACATCAGGGGAAGTACAGCGGCAACGGGCATGTGACCAAATTTGAAGTCAGACCAGTTTTCACGGCCTGCGTCTTTCCATCCCTCGTCGTCAATACTGAAGGGCATATTGGTAACCACACTCGCGATCTTATTAGTAATATCGTCTGCGCTCAAGTCCATCGTCTCACCATGTTCGTTGAGCAAGTTCGTGTAGGCATCAATAAGGCGCTGACGCGTCTCGATGATTTTTGCCTTCAGGTCTTCGCCAACGCCAGGTTCGCCACCGGCACCGTCTTCGCCGAGAACAAGCAGGCGAGTAGTAACGTCTTTGTTCTTCTTACCACGAACGGTACGCATACCGTGATCCATCTTGTAATCGTCCTCATCGACTTCACCGTTGTTATTACCGGACATATCGATCAGTTGACCACGCAGATCATCGACATAACTACTGAACTCCGCTGAGATAGCGCTTACCTCAGTAATAACCGGTCTAATCGGCTTAAACTTGGCTTTAGAGGCATCCTTGAGAATGGCGTCAACACCTTTGACGGTTTCTCCGACCTGCTCATTCACTGTTTTGATCGAACTCTGATTACCCTCATCGAGAGTCTGAAAGGCATTCATTACCTCGGCGGATACGTTCAGGGCAAGAAGGGCCATGAGTACCAGGTACATGATGTTGATCATCAACTGCCGGGGTTCCTTGGGGATTGACATATTGATCTATAGATTGTAAACCCGGCGCGGCGGCAGCGAAGCTCGTTGCCGCCGCGCGGATTCTGGGGAATTAATAATTGAGTTCCGTAAAAACGGGTGCTTAGGCGTTAGGACCGCGCATGGCGCTGATCATGTTACCGTAGACGGAGTTGAGGGTATTCAAGTTACCATTCAACTGCTGCATGTTCGCCTTGTAAGCCTTGGTGTCTTCAGCCGTTGCGGCCAGGTCAGCCATCGCTTCGTTGAGCTTAGCGTAGAAGTTACCCATCTGGGCAATCTGCTGGCTAGTGCCGCTGAAGTCCGCTTCCTGAAGCGCCTTGAGGCTGCTCATGCTCTTAGACATGGTCTGCAGTTCCGTCAGCATTCCGCCGAGCTGCTGCTCCACTACTTCACCGTTCAGTGCGGCAGGCGCTGCGCCTACACCACCACTGGAAAGTGGAAGTACATCAGCGTCGTATTTGTTGAGGCCGGGGTAGAGTTTGTCCCAGTAGTAATCCGGCTCCGGGCCGAGAATACCGATGAGGAAGAATAGGAACGCTTCTACGCCGAGACCGATGGTCAGGAGGTCAAGCTTCATGCCACCAACGGTGGGCATTTCCCAAGATTGAATTTTGTAGAGAGCACCAAGCATTACAATCGCGGCGCCGACGCCGATGATGAAGTTCTTGATGTACTTAAAGGTGGGCGATTTAGTAATTGCCATTGTACGAACGTAAGATTTGGGGAAAGAAAGATGATGAAAGAAGCGAAGGCGCTTAATGATCAGGCTTACCCCGCTTGAAAAATTTATTAGGTTGTTCTCAGTGGCTAAACCACATTAACGACAACTTAACCGAAGTTAAGAACATCATATTGTTTAGCGACCGCGAAATTAACGGAATTTACTCACTTATGCAAAAAATGTTCATTTGGGGAAAGTGGGCGACAGAAACACTGGGGCAAGGAAAGCATTTCTTCCTGAAGCGATGACAAAGCTATCGTACATACGGCAAAAGTGACCTTCCAGTAAAGATTGGTGTTAACGAATAAGCATTTCAATATTTTGAAGGCCAAGGGTGGAATGCTCGAAATGGCATACAAACCCAGCCATTTTGAGGTTAGGTAAAAGTTCTTCCGGATGTTTGGCTATCCAGACTAAAGGCTTCATAAATTTGGCGAACCCGTCTAATTGCCTATATTTAAGTAAGCTTTGTAGGCTTTTGACCACACACTAAAAGCTTACCTAAGTGTTTTTCACTTTGAGAAAGAGCACGACCTACACCATTCATTTTATTGCTGAGTACTAAACACTACACTAATCGGCAATAATTTCATTCACTACTCTGAGACATACTTATGAACAAATTATTTACTCTTTTGCTGTGCCTGGGCACGGCTACCTCTCTTTTTGCCCAACCGGCAAATAACGACTGCACGTCCCCTGAAGTACTCACCGTAACTACTGATGGCATGTGCTCTTCCTCTCAACTTGGCACTAACGTTGACGCTACGGCTTCCGGAGTTACCCCCACCCCCACTTGTAGTACTTTTGGATCGGGGAT
>CALIGP010000352.1 GCA_938021455.1 uncultured Lewinella sp.
GATTAGACTTGTTGCGCTCGCTGTGTTAACAGAGCCTGCCAAAGGTACAGGTGCAAGGAAGGGTTTTAGGGCGATGATTCCACTACCCTACGGCTGAAGCCGTGGGTACAGAAAACCTTGCACCTGCGGTGAGCGCCCGAACAAATAATCTCCGTACAACGATAAAGAGCCTTCAGGCGTCTTACCAGCAAACCATCAACAAGCCTACCTTTGCCCCCATGAATAAATCCCTGGCCAACGCGCTGAAATTTCTCCTCTTTGTCGGGGTGGGCTTCGGCATTCTGTACCTGATGTACCGCAGCCAACAAGCTGCTTACCTGGAGCAATGCCAGCTGGATGGTGTGCCCGAAGATCAATGCAGCCTGCTGGATAAGCTCGTGGCCGACTTCAAAAGTGCCAATCCCGTCTGGCTGCTGATGACGCTGGTGGCCTTCTCCATTTCTAACCTCAGCCGCGCCGCCCGCTGGAACATGATGCTGCGCACTTTCGGCAAAACGCCCCGCCTCATCAATGCTTTTCTTACCATCAACCTGGGCTACTTCGCCAACCTCGGTTTCCCCCGCATCGGCGAGGTCGTTCGTGCGGCCTCTATGGCTCGCTACGAAAAGATCAGCCTCGAACGGGTCGTCGGCACCATCGTTGTTGGCCGCACGATTGATGTGATCCTGCTTCTGTCCATTACCGGCATTGCCCTACTCATGGGCCGCGAGAAACTCTGGAACCGCGCCGTAGAGCTGGTCGATGTAGGCGATAAGGTCGACCTTTTGCAAAACCTCCTCGTCGTGGGCATCATCGGTGGTCTGCTTGTCCTGGGCCTTGCCTGGTGGCAACGTGCTAAAATAATGGGCAGCGCAATCGGGCAGAAAGTCATTGGCGTCTTCAAGGGTTTTGGCGAAGGGCTTCAAACCGCCCTCAAAGTGGAAAGCCCGCTACAGTTCTTTCTGCACAGTATCAACATCTGGGTGATGTACGTACTTATGACCTGGTTTGTCATCCTGTCCTTCTCCCCCACCGCTGCCCTCGAAATAGAAGCCGTGCTCGTCACCTTCGTGGCGGGTGGCTGGGGCATCGTCGTTCCGAGCCCCGGCGGCATGGGGACTTACCACTTCCTGACCGGAGAGGCCCTGAAGCTATACGAAGTCTCTTCGCTCAATGCTTTCAGCTGGTCCAACATCTGCTTCTTTACCATCAACGTGGGTTGTAATATCTTGATCGGACTAATCGCCCTGCTGGCGCTACCGAGGATTAATGAGGGGTATGATTCGGCTTGACCGGGTGCAGGGTGCAGGAAAAAGCAGCATTCTATATATACCATCAAATCAAATCTGCTAAATGTCGTTGTTTTGTGAGCCACGCAACGGGCAACCGGCACCTCGCAAACGGCAAACCGGCAACCCGCACCCCACCCTCTGCGTTATCTGCTGACAACTAACCCCAAACCATCCTCCCCATCCTGACGTACACCTGGCGATCCGGCCGAATTTTCGGCGTTCCCGTAGAGCTACACTGGAGTTTTCTCCTGCTACCTCCGGCGATCCTGTACTTCTCATGGGTACCTGATTACGGTTTCAACTGGCGGGCAGCCGGTTGGTGGACAGCCATCGCAATTCTACTATTCGCCTTCGTACTTATTCATGAACTGGGCCATGCGCTCATGGCCCGCAACCGGGGTGTCCAGGCAGAAAAGATCGTCCTCTTCCCACTGGGCGGCGGCGCGTATTTACCCGAACAGCCCAAGCGGGTTCGGGACGAGGTACTTGTTTATGCCGCAGGCCCGCTGGCGAACATTGCGTTGGCCCTGATCGCTTTACCCCTGATTCTTTCCCGCCCTGACGGGGAATTACTCTTACGCTACTATTTCCAGCTTACGGGGAACATTGTCGTTTTGCCGGGATGGTTAGACCAGCTCCTCGGCCTCACCATTTCCGTAAATCTGTTGCTTGCCTTCGGCAACCTCTTACCCGCATACCCACTGGACGGAGGTCGGATACTTCGTGCCCTGCTCCGCCGGCCGATGGGTGAGCGGCAAGCGACCGTTGTTGTCACCATTCTGGGCGTGATTATTGGGCTGGCGTTAATCTACCTCGGGTGGCGGATCGGAGATCCGCTGCTGATGCTCGGAGCCGGCTTTATCATTCTGCTCTCTATCGCAGAGTACCGTAATGGCTGGCAACGCCGTCGACTGGCCAAACACGGCCTTTCTTCCGTCTTACGGCCAGCAACCGAAAGCTACCGGGTTTTCCCGCAGCTAAATTACCAGCAAGCCTGTGCGCTGTTCACGCAGGCAGAATGGCCCGTCTTACCCGTATTCGATGAATGGAATCAGCTAAGGGGTTTTCTGGAGTCTACCGTTCTGCTGGAAGAAGCGACCGAAGAAACCAGCTCCATTAGGGCCTTCTGCGAATATGAATTCGTTACGGCCTCTCCGTCTGAAAACCTGCTGACGGTGACCGAAAAAATCGTCAGTGCCAACGTTTACGGAGCCGCCATTTACGGCAAGCGCGGTAATCTGGAAGGCTACATCTTTACCGAAGATGTGATGAAGCTGCTGGATACGCCCTGGAAACGATTCGTAAAGAGGTGGCGGAAATAGGGACGCTTGTTAAAGATAGCGATGGAGTGCCTTGCATGTTTATATCCCCAACTTCGCCTTTACCAGCGACATAATATCACTGCTATCCTCCGTAAACAACAGGGAGTTGAACAGGGAAGAGTCGAAGACCATCTGGT
>CALIGP010000353.1 GCA_938021455.1 uncultured Lewinella sp.
TCGGGAATATCTCTGAGAAGTTGGGGGTGGCTTGAGACGAGGGAATACACTACAGCCACGAGGTGAATCCCTGACCCTTTTTCTCTTGCCCTTCCCTCACGCAAAAACCCCTTCTCCGCGCAGCGGAGAAGGGGTTTAATCTTCAAAACCCTAATCGGATATTATCCGAGGGTCTTAACGAACTGAGCCAAGCCAGACTTAAGGTTGGCGGCTTTGTTGTTGTGGAAGAGGTTGCGCTTGGCCAGACGGTCAATCATGCTGAACAGAGCTGGGAGCTGCTTTTCAGCTTCCGCCTTGTCTTCGAGTGAACGCAGACGAGCGATAGCCGAACGCGTAGATTTCTTGTAGTAACGGTTGTGGAGACGCTTCTTTGCATCCTGACGAATCCGCTTCTGTGCTGACTTATGATGTGCCATTTGTACTGTATTTTTTATTCAGGGTTCTGAATTGGTCCGCAAAGGTAAGGGTTTTCCGGGAAGTGGGAAAGTCTTTTTCCTTTTTCCTTTTCTAATGAAAAACGGAAGTGGGTTTTTGTGATGGAGAGAACCCTACTGTTTAACCACTTTACGAACTATTGGCCCGACTCTTAGCCAATAGATGCCAGGAGGCAGGGTACTTAGATCAAGCAGGTATCCATTCCCATCGGAGACAGCTTGGAGGCTGAGCAGGCGGCCATCGGCGGCGAAAAACAGTGGACGCTCACTACTAGTCCCTCCGGAAATGTAAAGTTGCTCTTTAACGGGGTTAGGGCGGATCCGTAGTTCACTCGTCTCCTGGTAAGTCAGTTGGCGGATAGGGCTAAAAGATTCAGTACCATCATTATGTAGCGTCTTAAGCCGATAGTAGCGGGTGTTTTCCCTCCATGGTCTGTTATCGATGATTTGGTAAGTGGAGGGTCGATGATTTGGCCGTAACGGTGTTAGTGCGCTAAAGTGCTGACCGTCCGGACTCACTTCCGGGGTAAATTGTTGAAGTGCTTCTTCAAGGCTAGTCTCCCACTCAAGCATTACTTCTCCCTTCTCCAGGAGATTGGCTTCAAAGGAGACTAATTCAACGGGGAGAGCTGCCGTTGCGGCATAAACAGCATATGAGCGGGCAGGGACATCTATCAGCAGCTGGTTGTTGGCATTTGTGGTGGCGGTAGCATTGAAGGCGTTTCCGGTCAAATCTTCAAAATCAGTCGCGGAAGCTGAAGAGCGATTAATGGGTAAGTTTATTTCTTGGTCGACTTTAAGCGTTACGTCACTAAAGTTAATGGCCACGATTACTTCAGTCGCTCCAGCTCCTCCACTGATTTGATAAATCAGCGCTTTGTCAGCACTTCCGGATTGATAGTTGGCGGTATATGGTGAGCCAAAACGATTTAGGTACTCGACGGTAGATGCTCCAAAAATGTGATTTCGGTGGATTTCCATGAGTGTAGAAATCTCACTTTCCAGGTTTACAGTTGGGGCATTAGGGATGGCGGTCCCGAAAAAATCAGGATAGAAGACGGTTGGCACACCCAATTGATTATTGGTCAACAGGTAAGCATAACCAAGCAGCGGGTCGTTTTGTACAGGTTCTCCTGGTTTTCTGAAGTCGTGATTATTAAGAAAGGTTACTACGTTGAACCCAGATAGTCCATTATCATAAAGCGAAGAATTGAAAACATTACGAAGGTCATAGCCTCCATTGTCGCACGCTTCTTTTAAGGCATTGCGAAGACTGAAATCAAAGACGCGGACTGTTGAAGTACTTTGGCTTATACCAGCGGACACCTGGTCAACCCAACTTTTGAGTAGCCCGGAGTTGCCATCAAAAAATTCACCAACGACCATTTCTGGATTTTTCCCTCTGCTGGCCAGGTCATCCAGAAGTTGAGAAACGAAGGATGGCGGAAAGTGCTTTACGGCATCCATCCTCAGGCCGCCAATGCCTACTCCGCCAGCGGAGGGATCTGAGAGTAGCCAATCGGTCCAGTCGTTGTAAGCACTTGCCGTGCTGGCCTCCTCCTGCACTACATCGTAAAAGAAGATTGGGCTGTCGAAGTCACCGGATAAAAAGGTCGTGCTTGTATTAGAAGAATTTGGACGGAAGTTCTCAAAATTCATGCCTCCTAAGCCACTTGGTTGGTTGGTGAAATCGGTATAAGTCTGAATCTTAAGGTCTGAAAGTGGGATGTTGAAGCCTGGGGCGCCAGACGCAGGTGCATAGTATATGTCATAGATGCGATGATCTGAATACCCATTCGTATTGGTCAGGAAGATGTGAAGATCATCCCCTCCGGCATCGAAGTCGGCAGCATTAATCACTAAACGAAACTCATCGGTGTAGCAGCCGCTGAAGTCAAACAATGTGGCCAGTAGATCCTGATCCAATGCAACATCATTATTCGGCTGCCCACAATCACCACCACCATTAGGCTCGTTTTCACTGATTCCTGCCTGGCTGGGAAGATCAGTGGACGAGACGGTTGCCCGAAACCGATATTCATTGCTACCGTAGCTCTGCGTTTTGGAACTGATCTTAATGAAGTATTGACCGGCCGCATAGGCTCCTCCAAGTGGCAAACGGTACCGGTATCGATCACTGGGGAAGGGCTGCTTCCCATTTCCGTTAAAATGCGTTTCAATGTAAGCCTTAACCGCCGGGTTATCTTCAGCATCACCACCGTCCCGGTGGTTGTAAACGACATCTGCTACGGAAGCAATCCCCGCAGCTTCAAGGCTGGCAATGACGGCATCCACCTCGCCCCGGGTGCCAAAACCCGTCCGGCCCAGCGGTGAATCGCCCAGGTCATAAAGATCCTTCGGGTCATAGCCATTCGAGCATTGACCAAAACTGGCCCGGGACAAAGGTGGTAACCACACATAGCTGAAGCCTGCGGATTCTAACTGAGCCGTTTTACTGTTTAGGGTTGATGCCCAGTTCGGACCGCTGAAACCATTACAGCCGTCTTTGTCGTAGTCCCAGTACCAGCCTTGAAGCATGAAATCCTGACTGAAAGCTGAAAAGCTACTAATGAATAGGAAGAGGAAGAAGATAATCTTTTGCATGATCAAAACTGATTAAAAATTCATTCAAATTTAGCAGTATTTATATTTGTATCCATATTTTACACCCGCTCACCTAAGGAGGTTATGACTGGGTAATCGATTGAGTCCCCAGTTTATTGGCCTTTAGTAAGTAGTATTTGTTAGTTGTTGCATTAAAATCATATGAATCATGACAAAAAGATACATCCTCTTCCCCCTTTTTCTTTTGCTGTTTTCAGCATTGATATCTGCCCAAAACGGTATTATCGGTCAGGGCTTTGCCAATGGCTTTAATAACCCAACGGATATTCAGGCGTTTGATGCGTCCTTTGGCGGTAGCCGGATTCTCATCAAAAAGAGCAATGCTACGGGAAATCAGTTCTTCCGAATGGTCCGGGCCTGGAACTTTGAT
>CALIGP010000354.1 GCA_938021455.1 uncultured Lewinella sp.
CTTGCACCTGCGCCCCGTCGCCCAGGATCTTCTCTTTCTGATTGTCCACTTCCGTTTACCTTTGTCCCTCTTACTCCCTTCCCCCCTTTACTCCTTTACTCCCATGATCTACCCCGCTCACCTGGAAGCCATCGCCTCCGCCCTCGCCGCCATCTTCAACGATGGTGCTTATGCTGATCGGGAGATCGCCCGGGTGCTGAAGGCCGACAAACGACGCGGCAGTAAAGACCGCGCCTTCATCGCCGAGCAGACCTATAACATCGTTCGCAACTACCGCCTACTGCGCCACCTGGCCGGAGGCGGCAAGCCCAAAAAGCGCGAGGACTGGTGGCGGCTAGCGGGTATCCAGTTGCTACTCGACGGGGAAACACTCCCTCCCTGGAAGGAATTCACGGGACTGAACGAAAAGGAAATTCAGGGAAAATGGACGGAGGCTCAGGCCACCCGCGCGCTGCGTGAGAGCATCCCCGATTGGCTCGACAAAGTCGGGGAAACCCAGCTCGGCGAACTCTGGGAACCGACCCTTACCGCGCTCAACGAACAAGCGCCCGTCATCCTACGGGCTAACCGCATCAAAGCCACTCCCGAAGAAGTCCAGAAGCAATTGGCTACCGACGGTATCGAGACGGAGATCATCTCTGATGACGCGCTGTTGGTGACCGAGCGGCGTAACCTCTTTCGCACAAAGGCTTTTAGCAACGGGCTCTTTGAAGTACAGGATTTTAGCAGCCAGCAAGCCGCTCCTGCCCTGGAAGTAGAACCCGGACACACCGTCATTGATGCCTGTGCCGGCGCCGGTGGCAAGAGCCTGCACCTGGCCGCCCTCATGGAAAACCGGGGTAAAATCCTCAGCCTTGACATCCACGGTTGGAAGCTCAAAAATCTCAAGGAACGGGCTCGACGCAATGGCGTCAGTAACCTGGAAACCCGGGAAATCACCTCCACCAAAGTCACCAAACGGTTGGCGGGCCGGGCCGATCGGCTCCTGCTCGACGTTCCCTGCTCCGGCCTCGGCGTCTTACGGCGGAATCCGGATGCGAAGTGGAAATTATCGCAAGACTTCATCGACCGCGTCGTGATTGAGCAGGCCGATATTCTGAACCGCTACAGCAAGATGGTCAAGCCCGGCGGAAAAATGGTGTACGCGACCTGCAGCATCCTCCCACAGGAAAATGATGCGCAGGTAGACACCTTCCTGGCCTCCGAAACGGGCCAGAGCTGGACGCTGGAGCACAAGCAGACTTTCTTACCGGAAGTTGATGGTTACGACGGTGACGGCTTTTTTGTCAGTCGACTCGTTAAAAACACGGCAGCGGAGTAAGGTCAAACCGAAGGAATCGTCACAAAAAAGCGGGCCAAAGGGCCAATATTCCTGGCTTCGAAAGTTCCGGCTGCTTCTGTGACAAATGCTTTTGGTAATAGCTCCTTCGTTTGCTGAGAAATAGCCACGCGGCCAACTTCACCGGCTGTTTCCAGGCGTGCGGCCTGATTGACAGTATCTCCCCAGACATCATAAACGAACTTGTCTTTACCCACTACGCCTGCCACCACCGGTCCACTGTGTATACCAATACGGGCTTCGAAATGAGCATTGGTCTCCAGATAGGCCTGCATATCCAAGGCGGCTAAAACCATCCGTTCGGCGTGGTCAGTATCTGGTTCCGGCAATCCACCGGCGCACATATAGCAATCTCCGATCGTCTTGATTTTTTCAAGGCGATGTTGACGGATGATTTCGTCAAAAGCTCTGAAGGCTTCATCCAGTAAACCCACCAATGTTTCCGGATCAAGTGAGGAAGCCAGCGCACTAAAGCCCTTAAAATCGGCAAACAGTACCGTAACGGAGGTATAACTTCGAGCGGTGGCCTTCCCCTTGGTCTTTAACTCTTCCGCTACGGTAGCAGGCAGGATGTTGCGTAATAGTTCGTCTGAACGCTTACGCTCGTGATTAATTATCTGATTCTGCTCTTCTAGCTTGGACTGATATCGCTTGCTCGATCGAAAACGGAGATACAGTAAAGCCAGTACTAACAAGATCCCCCCAGCGAGTGCCAGCAGAAAATTGCGCCGAAGTTTCCCTTGTTGCACCGTCGCCCGCTGTCGCTCGATTACGTTTTCCTGCTGAATGAGTAGAATACTGTCATTGAGTACCTGGAAAGCAAAAGCATCCAACTCACGTTCCTGCTCTTGCAGCTGAAGCATTTGCCGCATTTGGCTATCGTTGAGGGCCGTAATGGTTTGATCCTGGATAGAAACAATGGCCGAAAGAGAAGCCTCATTGATCGAATCAGCGTTGGGGATTCTACCCCGTCGCTTTCGAGCTGAGGGCAATTCATCTACGTCAACCTTTCGGTTACCCGTTAGTTTTTCCAGGCGGTCAAGGATATCTTCAACGGCTTCTCCGTTCCGGCCTTTTCGAAAAAGTTGGGCGGCCAGTTTTAGCTCTCGAATACCCGCGACTCGGTCTTTAGCCGTCGCATCTTTGTTTTCCGTTAGTATCCTGCCTAATAATCGGTGCCCTTCTGCTTTGACAAGTGGCAACTGAGCCTCTTGCCCGCTTTTGATGAGAGCCTGACTCTGTGCCTTCGCCACGCGGTAATTAGCTTCTTCCAGCAAGGCCTCAATCACCGTCACCTGACTACGGTAGGCGTCCGCCTGACCAGACAGTGATAACCCAACCAGGAAAAAGAACAGAAAAGTGAGTATCCGAGTCCCCATGACCATTAAGTACCACGGTAGAAGACCAATTGTTTAGTCACCGGGGATTCCTCTCACCTAAAATCATCCATTTACGCGATGTTCTCTGGCGACGACGACATCCCGAAAGTCTGCATCCTGGATAATTTCCTCTCCGCCATCGGGCGCACCATTCAGGTATTCAACGGGCTCAAAGTCCTCCATTGGAGTATAGGGCGTGGAGAGTTCTTCAATGAATTCAGACCGTTGCGCCAGCGGGTTGTTCCGGTCATCTGCCATTTTCGAGATAACGGTAGTTCCGGCCACCAACAAGAGCAGCGCAGCGATCATCCAGGGGCGGATGCCCAGAATTCGGCCTCCCCCACCCTGACGTTTGTCAAGTCGGCGCTCAATTCGGTTCCAGTTCCGGGAGGCTGGTGTCCGGCGCAGGCCACCGGCCTGGCGGCGAAATTCCTTCTCGAAGGGATCAAAATTTGCCATGATTTATTGCTTTAAGGATTAGCAGAGTAACCCATTTTTTCTAATTGTTCGCGCATCCGTTTTTTAGCCAGGATGAGCTGTGATTTACTCGTGTTGATACTGATACTCAACATTTCAGCGATCTCGCGGTGCTTATACCCTTCTACTACGTAGAGGTTAAAAACCGTTCGGTAGCCCGTGGGCATGGTGTCCAGCAGGGCCATGATGTCGGCTTCCGCCAGTCGGGCCGTAGCACTGGCTGGTACGGAGAAAGAGGCGGGGTTAACGTCATCCAACTCTGAAGCCTGCTTTAGTGCGTGCTTTTTACGCAGCAGCATCAGTGCCTCATTGACCACGATGCGGCGAATCCAACCTTCAAAACTCCCTTGCTCGTTGAAGGAAGAAATTTTATCGAAGACCTTGAAAAACGCCGTAACCAGCACGTCTTCCGCATCGGCATCCCGCGCGGTATATCGTCTCGCTACGGCGAGCATGACGGGGCTGTATCGATCATAAACCGCCCGCTGGGCGCGGCGGTCATTGCCTTTACATCCGGTTATAAGTTCCTGCTCGGTCATAGTGATTCGTGAGACAACCTAAAGATGCAAGGAAAGATACAAATGGTGTATTGGGGAGGAATTTAGTTCGTTGGTTCGTTGGTATTTTAGGGCTACCGCATTTTGGAGGTGTTGGAGGCAACTACATCCACTCAAAGTTAAATACTTCCTGAAAGTGGTTTTTCACCAGCGGCTTTACCTCTGCTAATGGAACATCACGACCCAGCTCCTGGCTCAGGCTCGTCACCGCTCGGTTATCGTCGGCAATACCGCAAGGAACTATGTTACCAAAGTGGGCGAGGTCGGGCTGGACGTTGAAAGCAAAGCCGTGGAGGGTTGTCCAACGGCTAAGGTGTACACCAATAGCGCAAATCTTGCGACGGGGCTGACCCGTAGCTTCATTTCCGGGAAGCCATACCCCCGTGAAGCCTTCATCCCTTTCAGCCAACACGCCAAAATCAGCGCAGGTACGAATAACGACTTCTTCCAAATAGCGGACGTACTTATGAATATCATTGAAAAACTCATCCAGATCGAAGAGTGGGTAAGCCACTAACTGGCCCGGGCCGTGATAGGTGATGTCTCCACCACGGTTGATTTTATGAAAGGTGAAGCCCTGGTTTTCGAGTTGCGTTGCGTTGAGCAGCAGGTGGTCAATGGAGCCAGATTTCCCCAGTGTGTAAACAGGAGGATGCTCTACAAACAGCAGTTCATGGGTCTGAAGTAAGGGTAATTTATCCTCCTTTTTTCGCTCCCGATTTTCTCGCTTACGCGCAACTATGGCTGCGTGGCGTTCGGTTTGCAGGTCCCAGGCTTCTTGATAGCCGAGGGTGCCAAGGTCAGTAAATTGAACGAGAGGTTGACGCATGCTGACAAGAACGCTCCGGAGACTGTTTTGGGTTTAGGGGGCGCTAACGCAGGTGCAGGGTTTTGCCGGTCACCACGCGCTCCCGCGCGTGTACGGACTCTGTACGCTCCGCGTACTGAGGAACCAAGAGCCAATCCTCCTTCCCACCCCAGGCATGCGCGCGGAGCGCACTTAGCCCGTTCCCGCGCGGAGCGGCGTGGTGACCAGAATATCCCAACCATAAACCGTACTTTTGCGCCCGATTTAATACGCGGTAGTTACTATCAGACTACCCTACTATAATACTATCATACTAACAGCATGGCTCTCAAATGCGGCATCGTCGGCCTTCCTAACGTCGGCAAATCCACTCTCTTCAACGCCCTGACCTCGGCCAAGGCGCTAGCGGCTAATTATCCCTTTGCCACCAAGGAGCCAAACATCGGTGTCATCACCGTACCGGATCCCAGGTTGGATAAACTCTCTGAGCTGGTCAATCCCCAAAAGGTGATTCCCACCACGGTAGACATTGTCGACATCGCCGGACTCATCAAAGGAGCCAGTAAGGGAGAAGGACTGGGCAACCAGTTTCTTGGAAACATTCGGGAGACGGATGCCATTATCCACGTTGTTCGTTGCTTTGATGACGACAACGTTGTCCACGTCGACGGCTCCGTTGACCCCGTTCGTGATAAGATGATCATCGACACCGAGCTAATCCTGAAGGACATTGAGACCGTTGAAAAGAAAGTCGACAAGTTCCGGCGGACAGCGAAGTCCGGTGACAAGGAAAGTAAGAAGATGGTCGAGGTAGGTGATGCCCTGCTCGCCCACCTGGAAAGCGAGCAACCCGCCCGCAGCTTTGAAACCAGTGAAGACGGCGAAGAAATCGTAAAGGATCTCTACCTGCTCACCGCCAAGCCCATCCTCTACGTTTGTAATGTGGATGAAGATAGTTTCCCCGATGGCAACAAGCACACCGAAGCGTTCAAAACGGAAGCCGCCAAGGAAAAAGCCGACGTCATCCTCGTCTCCGCCCAGATCGAAGCTGAAATCGCTGAACTGGACACGAAGGAAGAACGACTTGAGTTCCTGGAGGAAATGGGCCTCGAAGAAGCCGGTGTAAATCGGGTCATCCGGGCCAGCTACCAGCTGCTAAATCTATTGACTTACTTCACGGCTGGCGAGAAAGAAGTCCGAGCCTGGACCATCACCGAAGGCACCAAAGCACCTGGCGCAGCGGGTGTTATCCATACTGACTTCGAAAAAGGTTTCATCCGGGCGGAGGTCATCCACTATGCTGACTACGTAGAGTTCGGCTCTGAATCCGGCGCGCGTGACGCCGGCAAGCTGGGTATCGAAGGCAAAGAGTACGTTGTGGAGGACGGAGACGTGATGCACTTCCGGTTTAATGTGTAAGCTTACACCCGAACGGCTACGATAAGTCCGGTACTCCACCCCATTTTCGTAAGTACAAAGTCCTCTCGCCGCTCCATGTAGTCCACTAGCCAGTCGACCTTATCACTGTGTCCCGCCGGCCAGTTGGGTTGCGTTGCCATGTCATCAATGACGTAAAACCCGCCGGGCTTGATCAGGGAGAGGATCTCCTCCGTTTCACTGTATTTACCTGGCCAGGCATCCGCAAAAACGAGATCGAATGCTGGCCCGGCGTACTGTTTTATCCACTCGGCTCCGTCCTGACAGACTAAGTAGACCCGCGCCTCGTCACCAAAAAATTCTTCGGCGATGGTAATTAGAGCGGGGTCATTGTCTACGGACGTAAGCTGCGCCTCAGCTCCGACCAGACCATCGACCATCCAGGAGAGCGACAAGCCGATGCCGGTTCCCAGTTCCAGAAAGTTTCCGTTGGGCTTACTGCTCATCAAAGTTTTGAGCAGGCTGCCAATGTACTTATCGGAGGGCATGGTGAAGCCTACTTCC
>CALIGP010000355.1 GCA_938021455.1 uncultured Lewinella sp.
GTCGGTGCCATCCGGATGCGAATACTGTCGGAGCTAAAGCAGCCCGGACCAGCATTAGCGGCGACCAGTAGCAGGGTGTCGCTGGTGGGCGCAAAGCGAATCTCCGGGCAGTCCGTACAATCAATAAAGCTGCTCTGTGACCATTGGTAATTACTAAATCCGTTCAGCGAAAAAGTCAGGGTGTCGCCGGGGCAAATGGTGGTGTCCCGGCCCAGATCGATCTCGGTGACCGGGTCGATGGTGACATTCACCGTATCGGTCTGTACCCCGCCACAGGAGTCGGTGGCGATAACCCAATAACTGCCCGCGTCGTAGGCCGTAAAGCCTTTTTCATTGCTGCCATCCACCCATTGATAGCTGGCAAAACCGTCTTGTGCGAGTAGCGGAATGACGGCATTACTACACAGGGTGGTGTCGGGGCCAAGCTGCAGTTGGGGGCGCGGCCGCAGGTGCAAGGTGAGGGTGTCGGAAGCAAAGCGGCCGCAACTATCGGTGACCGTCAGCCAGAGCCTCCCGGGCTCCGTGATCTCAGTTGTTGCCGTGGTATCTCCGTTGCTCCAACGGTAGTTGACGATGGAGCTGTCGATGGAAACCCGCAGTGTATCGCCCGGGCACAGCAGAGTGTCTGGGCCGAGTTCTAACGTTGGCCCATCCAGGCAGCAACAAGTGTTGATTAGGGTGGGGTCTTCGCAGTCAGTAAGACCGTTGCCGTCGTCGTCGATTTGGTTGTCGCAAATTTCAGGGACACCCTCTTCCTCCTCACAATCCACCGGGCAGCTTTCCGCACTAAACGTTAGGCCAAAAGCTTCCCCCTCAATCGAAATCGTATTAACGGGAATGGATATTGGAGAGACAATTACGTCCGTACTTTCTACGTCTAGTGGCTCCTTAGTGACGCTAACCGGAAGTGCTGGTGCACAATTACTCGTGTTTCCATCAGGAGAAATACGGGCCAAGGAAGCGCCACCGCCAGCCGTTACACTAACGCCCGGAATGATGATCCCACTAGGGTCCGTCTCGATCTGCACATCATTAAAAAACATAATGACGTCGTTCAGATGTTGTCCCCAACGCAAATTATCCTCATCGTCGAAAGCAAGTATCGTTGTTGTTCGTCCGTTCGGTCCACCAAGGGTTGATCCCACTACCACCGGCCCATTCTCTGACGCTACGATCTGGCTCGTTAGTAAGGATGCCGTCGAACGATAAGTGTTGGCACTAAGCACATTTCCGCTTAGATCGAATTTAATCATCGCGAAATTGGAGTACCCTTCTAAAACCCCTCCGGGGCCACGAGCGGCAAGTATGGTAAGCTCATCATTACTTAGGGAAATACCTCCTTGGAAAAACGGGAATAGATCCGGTAGGGTAATTCGCTTCATCCAGGCAACTGACCTGTCTCCGTTCAAAGCGGTTAAAATCAGGGACCGGTCTCCATTGGCCAGATCATCGCCCTGGCCAAAACAATAGTAGATATCCGTGTTTGGGTTATAAACTTCTTTTTCAACGCTTACGCTTCCGTTGGCGATTAAGGCGGTTGCCATATCTCCGTCCACGCTCCCATCATTACGGTTAATGTTCAGGCTAAGGATAATGTCCGGGCTGTCCCCCCTGGCCGTTCCCACCAGCGCGTAACTGCCGTCACGGTGTTGGCTTAAACCCGTAAAGCTGGAGGTAGCGGACTGCGTCAAAATAGTATTGGCCCACAATAGGGTTCCGTCGGCCGGATTGATCCGGAAGGCAAAGGACCTGTTGTTTGATAGGAGACCTAGCCCCGCTATCATCCCCTCCCCGTCTATAATTAAAGTATTGATCGTATTAACGATGGAGTCCGCCAATAGCGTCAATTCCCATTCAGGGGTGCCGTCTGAGCCCAGTAGCATGATTAAGGGCTTGCCTACATTACTGCCAGCTGCAACGTATCGCCCATCCCCGAAGGAGAGTGTAGCGGTAAACTTAGAGTCGTTCCCTTCGCTATCGCCAAGGTATTTCAAGTAGAATGGATCTTCACAGTTTTCTGTTTCGTCACACGGTGCCCGGCAGCTTTCGCCGTTTAACGTCAGGACGTCAAGCGGTTCTGAGAAAAAGCGTTGCCCCTGTACCTGTAGGTCAAGTACGGAAATGTCGAGGCCTCCACCTCTAACGCCTTCTGGAGAGCTGCTGACGTTGATTAATTCACTGGGCACACAATCGGTGGCGCTGCTGCCGTCGGCGAGGAGTCGTAGTAAGGTGGGCAATTGGTCACCACCTGTAAATGACTGGGTAGACAGAAATATGTTTTCGCCCGCGACAGCCATCACCTCAGACCGTAGGGTGTTCGTGAAACTAACCCCAGTATAGCGTCGGGCCCAAATCTCAATTCCATCCGGGTCCGTCTGGACTAATACGGGGCTGGACCCTGTGCTTCTGGCTAGCATCAGGTAGCCAACATCGTTTTTTATCAAATCAAGGATGCGTAAGGGGACATTGCCTTCGGAGTAAGCGCGGTTCCACACTAGTAAACCTGAAGGAGTAAGTTTAAACAGGTTGGCCGTTAAACCAATTCCGCTTCTGGCTAAGCGATCAGTGGCCGCCACGAAGTTGCCATCATCCTCTATGAAGTCATAGAATAAGCCACCGTTGGTTATGTTATCTACCAATACAGAACTTTGCACGTCTCCCCCCAGGTCAAGCGTCACGTACAGCAACCCACTGGTGGTACTCGTGGGAGAGGCCCCGCCAACGACGTGGTATAAGCCCGTTGTGGGGGAGAAAACGGCGCGCTCATAGGTAATAATGTTCGACGTAAATCTACTGGGTGTGCCCGTTACCGCGCCATTGGCAGGGTTGATTCGTAGGAAAAACCCGCCCTGGATGCTGCTGTTTGGTGTAATATGATTTCCGATGATGGTGTAATCCTCCGTTAAGCCCGGTTGTAGGATACTCTGAAAATCCATCCCTTCAATGAAGGAAAAGCTACGGGCCCACAGCAAGCTACCGTCAGCCGGGTCTATTCTGAAGATAAAGGAGCCTCTAGTACCTCCTGATCCTACATTTGGGTCTTCTGTCCGACCAATGCCCGCCAACATCCCCTCTCCATCCAGGATCATCTCAATGACGATGCCATTGTCTCCGCCCGGGAAAAGCTGCGCTTGCCAAAGTGGTGTCCCATCTTCTGCGAGAGAAAGCACAAAAGGAGAATTGAACAGCCGGCCACCGACGAACTGCCCGTCTTTGCGGGGGAGTACGGTAGTGAATGCGCCCTCCGTTTCATCGTCCGGGCGGATGTACGATTGGACAAAAGCGGCCGTGCAGGTATCCGCTCCCTGCCCCGGGCAGCCCGGGCCAGTACAAGTGGTGTCTCGAACGAAGAGTAAGCGACAGAACCGATCGTCGCAAAAGCCATTGTCCACCTCTACGCAGACGTTGTAGAGTCCCCGGCTGTCAAAAGTCCGAACTAGGTTGGGAGTATTGCCGGCGGGCACATTATCTACCGTCCAACTCGTATTCATCTGCGTGCTGGAGGTATTAGTGATGAGGGCTTCCCTTCCGACTTCAAGTGTATCCGGTGGCGTGAAGCCAGCGAACACGCTGCAGATAACGGTGACCCGCTGTTCAAATTCATCAGACAGACAAAGATTGTCATTACTCTCCGCCCTGAGGCGGATGGTAAAGGTGCCCACCTGGTCGAATAGTCGACTGGCGTTGAAGCTGGTGGAAAAAGTGGTTCCGTTGCTCGTCCACTCGTAGCTATCCCCGTTGCTGCTCAGGTTAGTAAAGTTGATCGTCGTTCCGGCTGCTACCGTCACGTCTCCACCGCTGAAGCTGGCATCTACAACCGCCGGGCAGGGATCGAGGCAGCCGAGGCTCTCCTGCAGACTGCTCCTTCTGCCATCAAGAAAGAAATGCATCCGGTCACGCTGCCCGGCCGTGAAGGCGGAGTAGCAGCCGAAGAAGCCATAGTCCATATAATTGATGAACATATCGTTTTGGTCGGTGGCAAAACCTGAGTCCGTGTCGGTCGTACAACTATTGGAGGTGCCGGAGCAAGGAACGGCGACCTTAGATTGGTCCGGTGGCGTATCACAAACCCGGTCTCCGTCCGTCGTGCAGTCATCATTCGTGCACCCTCCATCGAAGGTGTGGCGTAGGCCCAGGTAATGCCCTAGTTCGTGAATGAGGACGCCGACTTTGGCTTCATCGCCCGCCAGCCAGCGGGCTTCCACAACGATGCCATCCACGCGCCCACCGTGTGCACTCGGGTAGTAAGCATAGCCCGCAACCCCACAACCTAGCCCCAGACCGCAGATTTCCTTGACAACCCAGACATTGATATAATCCCTGGGCTCCCAACGACTGAGGTCCTTCAAGTCCCGATCGTCATTACTATTGAGATCCGTTAGCGGAGAGACGATTCGGTTAATACCATTGGTCGGTTGATTACCGGGGTCTCTGCGTGCAAGGCAAAATTCAATGTTGGTGGGTGCACCCGTTCCCTGATCGTAGTAGCCCGTATTGGCAAAAGCCTGATTCGTAAAATCAAGGCTGCGCTGAATATCTGCGTTGGGGATATTCTCTGCCCCGTTTTCGTGTACGATATGAAAAACGATGGGAAGGACGAATGGGGGAGGGCTAGCCTTTTGATTCGCTGATTTTTTAGCTTCGCGAGACCAGGCAGCTTCCAGGTCATCCAGATCCTTACCGTAGGCGGGGTCGGTGGCCCTAAGCTTTTGGTGAAGCTCATCGGTGGCGCAATTAAGATGGTCTTCTTCGGATTGGCCAAAGAGAGGTGTTCCGAAGAACAGACATATAAATACTGCGAAAATACAGTGGCGTACTATCATTAAACCTTGGGGTGTCTTTGGGATATGGGAAAGTTACGAAACTTCTTTTTCGGGATGGTTTCTATCCGTCCTATTTAACGGCGAAATGACGAAAAACGATCTGTGGTCTTTTACCCTAAGGAAGAATAGTCGGGGGAACGTTTCTTTCTCCTTCCGCCTGAGAACAGATCACTTTCCTCCCGCGTTCTCTCTGCATGAGTAAAACCCATTTTCTGAATAATTTGAAGGACCTGATTTTTATAATTCTCGGTGTTGCTTCAGCTGCTTTCGGCCTGGAAAGTCTTTTGTTGCCCAATCAATTTATTGACGGTGGAGTAACGGGTATTTCCCTTCTGGTGGCGAATCTTACTGGCTGGAGGCTTTCCATCTTACTGGTAGCGATTAACTTGCCTTTCCTTTTGTTGGCCCGGCACGTTATTGGCAATAGGTTTGCCGTAAAGACAGCCGTTGCCATTACTTTATTAGCCATTACTATTTACACGGTTCATTTTCCGGAAGTGACGGATGACAAGTTATTGGTTGCCGTTTTCGGAGGTTTTTTTCTCGGGGCAGGTATCGGCTTATCCATGCGCGGAGGTAGTGTTCTCGACGGTACGGAAGTGTTAGCCATTTTTCTGAGCCGTAGGCTTGGGTTGAAAGTAAGCGATTGGGTAATCCTGATCAATATTGTCATTTTCGGAGCTGCAGCTTACTTATTATCCGTTGAGCAAGCTTTGTACTCTTTGCTTACCTATCTCGTTGCTTCCAAAGCACTGGATTTTGTTATTGACGGTATTGAGGAATACACGGGAGTAACCATCATCAGCGAATACTCAGAGAAGGTCCGTAAGGCTTTAGTGGAGGAGCTGGGTAGCGGTGTCACCATCTACCATGGGCGAGGAGGGTTCCGAAGCAGTGAGGAAGGAAAAGATATCGAGATCATTTATACCGTCATCACCCGATTGGAAATAAGTAAGCTTACAAGACTCGTACGCGAAGTAGACGAAAAAGCCTTTTTTACGATGAGTAGCATCAATGACACACATGGCGGGATGGTGAAAAAGAAAGGGGTACACTAAAAGTGGTCAGCATTCAGATTCTTTCTGGATGCTGACCAACTATCTACCTGATTTCAGGGGTGTAGAAAACCCGGCTTACTCATTATCCATCAAGGCCTTTAAGTTGAGGCCAGGAGGAATCATAACGTGGTCAATGAGGTAAAGCCTGCCGTTAGTCGCAGAAACAGCAGTGCCTAGTGAATCTCCCTTTCCCATTCGGTCGGAAAGATCAAAAGAACCATCATCTGCTGCAGATACTACATGATAGCGAAGTAGTGTGCGGAGAGCGCCTACATTTTCGGGGAGTAAGAGAGCGTCCACTAAACCAGCTGGTAAGCCGGCAAAAGCTTTGTCCGATGGTGCTAGCAGCACCAGATCATTCTCTTGGTTGAGGCCAGCGAGTAAGTCTGCCGACTTCATCGCTGTAGTGAGCGCAATCGTTTCGGGGTGATTGGAGATTAAATCTCCGAGAGGAGTATCCTGGCCGTGCAAAGCCGATGGAATAAGGGAAAACATACCGGACAGAGCCAGTACAAAAACGAATAAGGACTTCATATTGGTTATTTGAAAATGAAACCGGGGTCCTTGTTTTTCGCGAAAAGTATAAGTAGAGTTCAGGTGGTGAACGGGCATTTTTGGGTGGTCATTGTGCTATGTGATGGGGGGTAGTGTTAAAGTGTCAGCTTTTAACAGTCTGGCCTTATTTGGGCACGGAAAGCGTTACTTTCATCCCGGCATTCCCGTCTACCGCTAGTTCACCTTCCAGCTGTTCACTGAGCGAATTGATGAGCAGGTAGCCGAAGGAATCAGGCGCTTCGGCGGGGTTTTTAGGGGTGCCCACACCATCGTCCGACAGGTGAAGAACGGTCTTCCCATTAAGCCTTTTTAGGGACAAGTCTATCGTTCCTTTTTGACGACCCTTAAAGGCATACTTCAGGGAATTGGTCACCAGCTCGTTGGCAATCAGTCCCATTGGAATCATGGTGTCTATGTCTAACTCGAGATCTTCTAAATCCGTATTGGTCGTTAACGTTAATTCCGGAGGCGTAAGGTTGCCCACCAATTCATTCAATAATTTTTGTAGATATTCTCCTGCTTTGACGGTGGTGCTTACCTCATCACTCATGTATAGTTTTTGGTGAATTAAGGCCATACTTCGAACCCGGCTGTTGCCCATCTTCAGAGCGGCCACAGCGGTGTCATCTGAAACATACCTACTCTGCAAAGAGAGCAGGCTACTCACCATTTGCAGGTTGTTCTTCACGCGGTGATGAATCTCCTTTAGCAGCGTTTCTTTATCCTCCAGCGATTTAGTCAGCTGCTGACTTTGTTGCGAAATCCGTTGCCTTTGCTGGAAAACCCGGTAGAGCAGGAGGGAGACAATCCCCAGAGCCAAAAGACCAAGACCAATAATCCATCCCTGCCGCTGAATGCGGGCCTGACTGAGTTGCTCTTCATATTCCAGCTTGTCAATTTTCCGCTGTTTTTCTGCCGTCTGGAACTTGCCTTCCATATCGGCCAGGACCTTGATTCGTTCTTTCTCTTTGATTTCCTGTCTTAGGTTGGCTTCTAACTCCATGTAATGCACCGTGCTATCTAATTGTCGCATCCCTTTGTATGCCTGGCCCATCCCCTTAAGTGCACCAATCCGAAAGTAATCGTAATCTTTGCCAATAGCTAGTGCCTTTCTATAACTGGGAATGGCTTCTTGAAACCGATTTAGTTTAGCGAGGTTCGCTCCCATACCCATTAAGGCTGCACACTGCTCGCGCGGACCTCCAAGTCGGGAGAAGATATCATACGATAAACGGGATTCTTCCAGTGCACGATCCGGCTGCCCCATTTCTTTATACACTCCGGAGAGATTGTTATGGACATAACCGATTCCCAGCTCGTCAGGTGGTGACTCGGCTAAAGCCAGTTCCATTGCCCTTTCGTAAAGTTGTAGTGCTTGCGGAAACTCTTTTCTGGTTTTATGGATGATGGCGCGGTTATTAATGGCAGAGGCCACAATACGCGCTTCTCCCAGTTCTTCCGCTTTTTCACCGGCCAGGATCAGGTACTCCAGGGCTTCATCCAGGTTACCAACGCGTCGGTGTACCAAGCCCATTGAATTGAGCATCGTAGTCTCCTGGATTAGGTCATTAATGCTGCGGGCAAGTTCAATAGATTTTTGGTATTGCTCAATAGATTTATCGACTTCTCCGGCCCGGAGGTGCATCTCGGCGGATATCCCATAGCACTGCGATATAAACTTAGTCGAATCAATTTGGGTAAAGGCCTCAATGGCCCGGTCAATGGATACTCTGGCCTGGCCCGCTTCATTAACCCGACGAAGAAATCGGGTTCTTTCATATTCCAGGCCACCAACGTCGAAGGGGTTAGGATTACGATTAACCATCTGAGCAGCAGTGTCCAGATACGCGCGTGCACGTGCCGTGTCCGGATTACGATGACGGGCAGCAAGGGTGATGTATTCAACAAGGATGGAAGAGTCACTTTCCAGTTCACTAATGCGTTGATGGATACTGTCCCGTATTACCTTCAGCGGGTCTTCATTCAACTGAGCTAATAAAGAGGCGCTGCCGCAGGTGCAAAGCAAGACGATAAATAAGCAGTGGAATAAGCTTCGGCGGATGAATCTGGGAGACATAACTGCAATATAAAGGATGGACGGGATCTTGGTAGACGGTAGACGGTAGACGGTAGATGGTAGACGGTAGATGGTAGACGGTAGGCTGGTAGTTTTTTATCTACAATACTACCGTCTACAGCAGTACCGTCTACCAAACTACTTCCCCCCTCTGACCCAGCTTACCACCTGATGGCGGGAAGAGGCTCCAATTTTAGCGAATAAATTTTTCTGGTAAGATTTTACGGTGTTGACGCTCAAGAACAAGCG
>CALIGP010000356.1 GCA_938021455.1 uncultured Lewinella sp.
TACGCCCGCATCCTTGGGCCAACGCAGCCCCAGGCCACAACGCTCCGTGATATCAAAGTTCCTGCTCTGCGCAAAGTTGGAAAAGCCCAGCCGAAGGGCATCTTTACTGATTTCTAAATCGTCATCGTCGTAGTGATCCGCCAGAAAGGACTCTTCGATGAAGGCATCGTCCAGTTCATCGTAGTAAATAGCGGTATAGGCGATACTATCCCAATTGTCTCCCAGGAAATTAGCTCGCCAACTGCTATTCGCTAAAGGCGACATCGTTTCTGCTCTTAGCAGCGTTGACTGCCCCAAGCCATCACCGGCTTTCACCCCATAGATTTCCAACTGCTGCTCATTATCCTTCGCAAAGTAGAAGGCTCCACGATGCATCGGCATCATCCGCAAGCGAATGGTACCGTCCTCTTCTATTTTATGAAAAAACCGATAGTCGGATTCGTCAAAGCCCTGGCCGTGGAGGGAGCTACCTACTAAAAAAAGTACGACAACAAACAGCCCTTGTTTACCGCTTACTACCCATTGTTTAATCAGACTCCTTAAACCAGCCCTATTGTTCGTTTCTCTCATAGCTTATTCCAATACAGTTCCACAGCGATCTCCAATGTTAACTTCCGGAGACAAACAAACGATCACCTTAACGTAAGCAGTTGCGTACAAATATCCAGGATCAGGCACATCAGCTTCGAGCGCTAGACCGAGGCCAACGTTGAGCCCTGCTCCGCGGTATTTCACGGCAACGTCCAGGAAAGCCCATATCCGGCCGGTAGCTCGCCAGCCTTTGTGCCCATGCGGGCTGTCTCCGGTCAGATCACAATACGTATTCGGTCCGTATTTCAGGAGTGAAATGTCAAAACCGGCACCTAAAGTGAATTCAGCCCGGTTATTGCGCCATCTGCTGCAATTGTAGTTGCAGCGGTCACGAGATTTGGTCTCTTTACACTTATACCTGCGTGTCCGGAATTTTAGACTCACCTCAATGGATGCGCCAAAAGCGAAGCCGGTTCCTGCTGCCGCCCTGCCGCTATCCAATGGCCCACGATTTTGCGCAGGGCCACTGCTAGGGAAGTTGATACAAGGTCCGCTATTAGACGGTGGCGGCGGTGGCCCGGGTAAATCATTACCCACCAGGAAGTAGGCCTGAGCCGTTCCCGTCACGTTTCCACTCAGCTGAATGGTGACGTAGATGGGAGGTAAAGGAATACCATCGTTGGCGATAATGGAATTATCGCTGTAACCACCGATGTAGATATGCCATTTGGGCGGTGCGTTTTGCTTGAAACTGGCCAGCAGATCAATGCCACCTCCTCCTTCAACGGTGCCGTTTGCGAAGCTGAAGTTGGCGCGGAAAGTCCCCTGGAACTCAAAGCCCGCCTCAAAATTCATTCGCAAAAAGACACTACAGAGGATGGAATTGTCCGCGTTGTTCGTTTCCTGCTCATCCATACCATCCACCACCTCTTTGGGTAATGGTAGCTTCTCGATCCGGTCAGCAAATGCGTCGCTCATCCGGCCGAGGGCGGAGGGCATTTCTATGGGTGCAGCGATCTCTGCTTTACCATAGAACATAATCTCTTGTAATCCGGTACCGGAAAAGACTAGTTCCAGCGTCACTACTCCATCAATCGTTTCTGAACTCATGGAGGCAAAGGGCAAGGTTCCTTTCAGTCCCAACACCACGCTTTCGTCTGGTTCGTATTTCACCCCGGAGGTAGTCGTTCCGGCACTTCCGTCGCCGCCGCCCAGCAGGTCTGCACTTACCATACTCATGTGGTAATAAGCGCCGCCGCCAATGCCGTTGATCATCAGTACTTCCGGTATGATGGGTACCCCGACGGCCAACTCGACCAGCGCGTCTACGTACCAATATTTAAAGTCTCCCGTATGCCCGAAGATGGCGTTCATCGACACTTCACAGATGTACTTTGGTGCCGGACCAACCTTGATCTCCAACCCGCCCTGGAAGCCATTTCCAAAAACGGGATCGTCGTCAAAAATATGGGCAAAGCCTTTAATGGACAGAGACGGCAACTGAAGATTGACGTAGATGGAACTGATGTTCATTCCCGCATTCTGCCAATTATCGTAGTTAGAAACGCTGTCCATAACACCAAGCACCGCTACATCCGTACTGACAGCGAAGCCATGATCGCTTTGGTTCATGAGGTTGAGGTCCACGTTGAAGCCCAGCTTCAATTTACCGTTCGCCTGCATGGTGAGCGTTGGCTCAGCCACTGGAATCGGGAAGCCCAACACGCGGATATCATTCTCCAGGCTGAGGTAACCGTTGGTAATCAAAGTGACTCGGGGCGCAGAGGTAGAAAGCTGTAATCCGTGGAAGTTCACGCGGGCCGCCTTAAAGGAGAACTTCGGTGGATCTCCGTTTTCTCCCTGTGTCTCGCTATCGTCACCGGGCGCACTATTCGCCTTTACTTCGGCGTAGCCGTAGAGGACGGCCGTTGGCACGAAGTCGTCCGGAGTAGAAGTTACGTTGAGGTAGGACCCTTCCAAGATTTTGACCTCCGCCATTTTAAAGACGGGAAAAGTGTAATCCTGACCGGTCGTTACCGTAATACTGTAAGTCTTATCCGGGATATTGACAAAGCCATCGTAACCAAATGACTGTGTTTTTTTGGCAATGGGCAGCGCAATTTCACCGCCAAAGCCAAAGCCGACCACCTGAGAGGTCAACAGTTCTAATTCCAGGCTAGTGAGTGAGAATCGCCAGCGTTGGTCCATACGTCCTTCATCAATCGGGATGACGTCCGTAGCGTAAAAATGACCGGAGACGCCAAGGCCATCGATGAGCAAATGCTCAACGCCAACCCTTGCCCGGTTGGGCGGGGGTGGTTCTTCTGATGAAAGCATTTCGGTACTATCGATTCCGTTTTCCGGGGCGCTCACCGCAGGTGCAAGGCTAGGTTCGTCAAGAGCAAGGGGAGGTGGCGGTGGATCCGGAGGTGCGGGGCCGGCGTTCGGCCAGCCAGCAACTTGATCGCCGGAAGTCTCTCCCATAGCGCTGAAATCCGGTATGTCTAACTCCATCGCCCCGTATCGGTGTTCCCCCAGTTCATCTAGGATGATTCCTCCGGATCTGTTGTTATTACCACTCTCTCCTTCCTGTCCACCATTGCTTTCATTGGCAACACTCTTGAACTGCCGGGGCAAGACGACCTCCAGTTGTCGGATATAGACCCCTCGCCAAAGATTGGCGTTACCTGGTGGGAGGTAGTTATCGATGTAGGCTTGGGGGAATTGGACGTTGGGACTGTTTCGATAGTCGCTAAAATCAAAAACAGCCCCCATGAGCGTAAACGACACATCCGGATAAGAAGTAAGGGCAAAATTAGGTAGCGAAACTTCTACCAGTATGTTGTTCCAATCGTTGACAATTGTCTGAATATGCCCTCCTACTCTACTACCATATAAATTGTTCGTTACAGGCAAGGTGTCTCCCTGCGCATTCGTAGGCAGCATCCAATTACGGCTAAACAAAATGTCGGCCTCCACCCCCATTTCCACAAAGCCATCGCAGTCAATTTTCACGTAAGTCCCCAGGTCAATTCCTGTCTGATTACCCGAGTATTCGTGCCACCCTCGCAAGATCATGGCAAATTTAGAAGGATCCATCGTACCGATAGGTACATCACTGTAGAGCCCCAAAGTGGCATCGCCTATGATGCCTCCATCATGCGAGAACTTCAAATTAGGTGTACCGAAATACAGTTCAATGTAATCCGTTGAGGCGGAGCCCGTGGCTCCACCAAGATTAGTCCCTACTTGCCCGGTTCCTTCATTTAGGCTGACGTTTTGGTCAACCATTGCACTGACCTTTTTCTGTGGCAGTTCCATCCCGACCACTACCTCTAGTTGTGCATATTCCGGGTATAATCGTAGATGATCAAAGA
>CALIGP010000357.1 GCA_938021455.1 uncultured Lewinella sp.
ATGGAACAACCGTTACAAGCACCCAACCATTTTATTTCTACGATTTTGCCATCAGAGACGTCCAACACTTCGATGTTTCCACCATCTACTGCCAGGTGAGGCCGTACATCATCTAGGGCAACATCTACACGTGATATCCAATCTTGTTTTTCGTCCGGCGTCATGGGCTATTTGCTTGTTGATGCAAAGGTAACAAATAGGTAGTCTGGTAGTTCTATCGCTTTGGTGGAGACGAAGGGCAATCGCAAGCTCGAAGCCGAACGCTCACCGCGCAGCAGCCCCGCAGGGATCGGAACGTTTTCTCCTACGCTACGCTCCGGAAACGCACGCTTCGAGGTTCTAATCAACCGTTTTAGGACCTCGAAGCGTGCTCAGCAATGAGGCCGGAGGCGGAATCGTTGAGTTCCTTTGAGCGTCCGGTGAGCTTGCGATTGCCCTAGGTGGAGACGCTATGCGTTGATTCCAACATGATTTCGACGCATAGCGTCTCAACCAGATTACCGCTCCACCACAAAACGATACCCTACCCCGCGCAGTGTAAGAATCCGTACGGCCGGATCGTCTTCCAGCATGCTGCGAAGCTTGCGGACGTAGACGTCGAGATTTCGTGAATTGAAAAAGCCATCGTCATGCCAGAGCTCGAGGAGGATGGTCTTTCTTTCGATGACAGACTGCCCACGGGCCCGGAGGAACAGTCGCAGCAATTCGGCTTCCCGGTGGCTGAGAGAATGTTCTTTAGGAGGGCCAGAGGCGGGTTGAAAGACGAGGCGCAGATTAGGATAATCAAAAGTAAAGCGACCAAAAGAATAGAACTCTTCATGACTACTTTGTGGCGCCCCGATAGCTATCGGGGCAGGTGCAGAGGAAGTTGACGAAGCAGTGCCTTCCCGCATGCTAACCAGGTTGCGCATCCGCACCAGCAATTCCTCCATACTGAAGGGCTTGCGAACGTAATCGTTACCCCCAGATTCAAATCCAGAGAGTACGTCTTTTGCCTGGGTTCTCGCCGTCAGGTAAAGGATGGGTAGAGTGGGAAATTCCTTTCGCAACCTGTTGCCAATAGTGAATCCATCCTCTCCGGGCATCTGAACATCCAGTACAGCGATATCGTATTCGCCAGCTCGCGCGAGTGCCTGCCGGGCTTGCTTACCATCAATAAACCAGTCGATGTCACAATCCCGGCTTTCCAGGCTTTCCTTCACGATGCGGCCAAGGAGGGATTCGTCTTCGAGATATAGGACTTTCACGTTGTTGGGGTTGTTAGCAATCTATAGAATAGGAAAGGAAGAAGCCTTAGACTTTGTTCGTCACCGGTCTTCTCGTTAGTTGTTAGGTTCTCTCTACTTTAGAAGACCAGGGTCGTTGGATAAACTACACTTCCTCACGAGGAATTCGAACCGTAAACCGCGCTCCCCCATCCGCTGCGTTGTCCACTTCTACACTTCCTCCATGAGCATGAGCAACCTGGCGAACGAAGGTTAGCCCAAGGCCGTGCCCCTTTACGGCGTGCCCTTCTCCGGGTCGGTAGATCCGGTAAAAACGCTCGAAGACGTTATCGCGTTCTTCCATCGGAATGCCGGGACCATTGTCCGTAATGGTCAGAACCGTCTCATGCGTTTGCCCGGAGACCATCACGTCAATATTCAGTGGCCGACCGCCATACTTACAGGCATTGTCCAGCAAATTATAAACAAGGTGGTGCCAGTAATGCGGGTCTACGTTGCTACGGACATCGCCGTAAGTCGCCAGATGGAGCGCATCCTCCGCCAGGTGGTAGCGTAGGGCTAGGCCCCGCCAAGCCTCCGAAACGGACGTTGACAGGTTGGTAATTGCTGGCTGGATGCGTTGGCTCAGGTCACCAGCTTGTAAGGAATCGATCGCGCGGTCAGCCATGTGGTTCAGGCGTTTGAGCTCAGCCTGGCCAATGGCCAGGTACTCCTGCCGACGGCCAGGATCGGCATCGGCACCGAAGCTATTGAGGGCTTCGAGGGCAACACCAACGGTAGCGATGGGGGTTTTAAGCTCGTGGGCGACGTTGGCCACCAAGGCATCCTTTTGCTTAAGCTGCTGCTCTTGTTCGAAGAGGTTGCGGTAGGCCGATGAGAAGGCAAAACCCGTGGCGCCGAACAAAACAAAGCCGAAGAGAAACTCTGGAAGTAAACCGAATAGTAGGGAGGGAAGGTAGTCAGAGATCATAAAGGCCGCCTTAACCTCAGACCCGCGTCCGACGTGGCTAATTTGCACCATTCGATCTTCTTTTTTCAACGCCCCAGTATTATCCGGAAAGAAGAGAGGCTGTAGATTTATACCAAATTTTCGCTGAATGCTATCCCGGACGGTTTCCGGTAATTTTTCCAGCGAGATCTTTTTGTCTTCAAAGAAAAAGTGCGACGTCGCTTGCTCCCGACCATCCACAAAGACGGTAATGGCTGCGCTTTCCGGCGACCCATCCCTATTTCTTTCAATGCGCTCAATATGAAAGCTTCCCTGGGGGGAGGAGACTGATTTCACTGTCCCCAGTCGAACACCTGACTTATGGTATTCATCATCAAACAAGATGGCCCGCATGGAGGCATACACGAAGTCTTCCGTCACCATTCTGTTCATCTCTGCTTCTACCTGATCACGCAGACTGGCCATATCCTTATTGAAAGACTGTACCCACCACACGCCCAAAAAGGCAGCGATCAAAAACATAATGAAAGAAAAAGTATATAGTAATCTTTTCATGGTCGTAACATTCAGTTCTTTCCCGAATTGGAAAGGCCTAGTAAGAAGAATACCGGAGGAAAGGAAATATCTCTCCCCCGGCATTCACTACTGATTGCCTCACAAAGAAAGGCGGCTAAAAACCTGATTCCAAGCCGATTAACCTTTATTAACCTTGTTTGGGAAGGAGTAACCTTGCTCAAGTATCCGTAAGGGTAAATTTGTGTCAGTAAGGGAATACATCCCCCTGCTTTTTAATTTCCACCTTGCATCCTGCGGCCGCGCCAACTATTAACAGCGCGTTTGGCATAAAATCAACTGCTTACTATGAGAATTTTTACCACCCTGCTTTTACTAGCCCTTTGCACCAGCCTTTTCAGCCAGGTGAAGTACGGGCAAATCGAATACCTGCAAACCAACGAGATGGCCTTCTCCTTGGATGGAGACGAAGACGAGGAAAACGAAGCCCAGAACAAGCAAATCCGGGACATGATTGCAAAGATGTCCGCATCAGGTGCCTTCAATAAAAACTACACCGCCACCTTTTCCCCCACGGAGTTCAACTGCATACAACAGGTAAAACCACCGGCGGAAATGCGCTCTGAATCGGCAGGCGGAGCGGTGATGGTCGTGATGTCCGGTGACGACGACCCACTGCACTTCTACACCCAGACGGAGAAAAACACCATCCTTAATAAGGACATGATTATGGACAAAGCTTTTCTAGTTTCGGGAGAAGAAGCCCCACTGGAATGGACAATCACGGACGAAAAGGTCGCCCCCAGTGAAGCAACCGTCGGTCTGGATCTTAAAATTGCCACCGCCGTTACGCCAATGGGCGACACCATTATAGCTGGTTTTGCTCCCTCCGTTCCCGTTCAGGTTGGTCCTAAGAATTACTACGGTCTTCCTGGTGCCATCATTACGCTGGAAATCCCCAATGGTAAATCCAAGACGGTTTATCGTGCGACCAAGATAACTATAAGCCCCGAGTCAATGCCCGTTTTAAAGCCGGAAGAAGGTAAAAAAATTAGCCTTGAAAAATTTCGGGCAGAGAAAATAAAGCGCGATAAAACGGTGAGAAAAACCCAAAGGACGATACGAGGATAAAAAAGCCATTGTCCATTCACAAATGGTTAACAGCCAACAAGGCGCGAAGCCCTAAACCTTTCCGTTCTCAGATCGTCGAGTTAACTGTAGGAACGGTCGAAAAGAATACTATAAGTAGACTGTTCTTCGGAACATTATGGTCCAAATGCAACTTAAGTGTGCATAAACTAAGTCCTTATTATATGCGTAACCTTTTCTCCTTTCTGCTGATGGCGCTTTTCATCCTTGCCGTTCAGCCTCTTTCCGCTCAAATTACCAGCGGAACCATTAACTACAACGAAAGCTTCACTTTTGACCTTGGCGATTGGATGTCAGCCGACCGCAAGAAGGAGATGGAAAAGCGAATGGCTGCCGGCGACTTTGACCGTACCGGTCAATTAAGCTTTACGGCGGACGCCTTCAGTTACGGCCAGCTCCCCCCTGATGAGTCTAAAGGGCAAGCCGGAGGATGGTGGAACCGGCAACAAGAAAACCCCGACCTCTACTACATTAGCATGAAAGACTCAATGGTGACGGACCGCAGAAACGTGATGGACCGTGCCTTCGTAATGCAGGACAAATGGATCGCCCCGGAGTGGAACATTGCTAACATGAAGGTTGGTATGAAGGAGATTCCGTTGCCCACCCAACTTGCTACTGCCGTCAGTATTGAGGGAGACACCTTAACGGCCTACTTCACGCCCAGTATTCCGTTGGGCATTGGCCCTAAGGGCTACGGAGGTCTGCCCGGCGCCATTGTTTACCTGAAAGTACAGCGAGACGGACGTTCCGTAGAGTACACCATGACCACCATGCAACCCAGTGGCACTCCACTGGAAATCACTCCTCCGGAAAGCGAGGACATTATCGACCGCAAAGAGTTCGATAAGCAAATGAAACGCGCTACTGAAATGATGGAGCGCCGCCGCAGAGGCTGGGAGCGTAGCCGTGGCTAGACTCCTTGATTTGACTATTCACCTAAATGCTGCTACCCCACCAGTAGCACTCCGATCCTGGCCCAAAAATGGCCAGGATCGGTTACCCCCTTTCTTTCCAATATCGCCCGCAAGGCGTAGCCCAATTTCCATATGAAACACTTGTTTACCTGTTTACTCCTGGCCTTTTCTGGCTTCCTTTTTGCTCAGGCAGAGATTTCTGCGACAGTGATTGACTCCAGTGGCATTACCCTTCCCGGTGCGAACGCCGTACTGCTCCGCTCGTCTGATAGTCTCCTAACGGCCTTCGGTACCACCGATGATAAAGGCGTCTTCCTGATGCAAAACGTTCCCGCGGGCAAGTATCTGCTTCGGGTAACCTTTCTGGGCTATGAGCGCCCTGACCAGGACATTACCGTTAGCAGCGATGACCAGTACTTTGGCCTGGGCGAGCTTAAGATGTACCCCGCTGGCTTTTTCCTTAACGGCATTGAGGTAACGGCTGATCGTATCCCGATCCGCATGAAGGGAGACACGATGATGTACGATGCAGATGCTTTTGCCGTTGGAGACAATGCCGTAGTAGAAGATCTAATTCGCCGTCTGCCCGGTATGAGTGTCGATGCTGCCGGTAATATTACCTGGCGGGGACAGACCATCAACGAAGTGATGATCAACGGTAAACCCTTCTTCGCCGGCAACTCAACCCTCCTGACGCAGAACCTGGACGCAAAGGCGATCAAAAACGTCGAGGTATATGACCAAAAGACCGATGCTGAAGAAATCAGTGGCATTGACGACGGTGCTGAAAACATGACCGTCAACCTGGAAATGAAAGAGGACTTCAAAGCTAAGGTCTTTGGAGAAGTCTACGCTGGAATCGGTACTGCCGACCGATACCAGACGGGAGGAAAGATCTTCCGCATCAGTGATGCTACGCAAATTGGCCTACTCGGCACCATCAATAACATCAACAAAGTTGGTTTTTCCGGAGACGAAATTTCTGGCTTTAACGGTAGCTCCGGTCGTGGAGGTGGTTTCCGTTGGGGCGGTGGTGGAGATGGCCGCCTTGCCTTCGATAGCGGTAATGCTACCGGCGACAACCGAAGTATTGCCAGCGGTATCAACTTTGGCCGATCCATCGGTAAGAATGGACAGCTAACCGCGGACTACGCGCTCTTCGACCGCGAACAAGCGCAGGATGCCACCACCCTTCAGGCCTTCAACCGGGCTAATGACCGACGGGTAGTAGAAACGCTGGAAGGAAATAACACCGCTAACTACAGCCACCGACTGGGCTTCGAATACCGGCACAAGCTGGACAGTACCTCGCGCCTGCGCATCCAGGGTAATGGCACGATGATTGGTGGCAACAACCTAAGTCTGGCGGAAACTAAGATTAGCAATGAAGGGGCATTAATCGACGACTACGACGTCAGAGAACTAAACCGTAATGAGCGCCCCGGAGGAAGCATATCCTTACGCTATAACCGTGGTGACAGTGGTGGAAGAAGAGGAGGCTTCGGTGGCCCACCAAGCGGTAAGCCTGCCCGTACTTATGAGTTTAACGCTAATGCCAGCTACACCGAGAACCAGTCAGACCTCGATTTGACGGTCTCTGACCTTAATGACGGTGGGCAAATGTTCGTTGGTGCACTCGCTAACGGTACGCAAACCCAAGACCGTCGAACAAACTCCTTGAACTTCGGCACCGAGGGTAGTGTTACCGAGCCACTGTCCAAAAACCTGCGTCTTCGCGTCGGAGCTGGCTATGACCTGGACTCCGACGAAGGGGACTACCGTTTCCGCCTGGAGGAAGAATCTGCCATCAACCTGCTTAATCGTGACTGGGCAACTCTTCGGGGTGAAGTAAGTCTCATAAAGACCATTGGCAAAGGTGGTAATCTTTCCGTAGGTACCAACTACGAACGAAACCAACTGACCCTTTCAGGAGATGAAGTACGAGACGAAAGCTTCAACTATCTCCTTCCTTTCGTACGTTTCCGCAAGCGACTCAAAAAAGGATTCTTCAGTGCCAACTTCAACAGTAGCGCCAACGCTCCTTCCATTACTCAGCTACAGACCATTGCGGAGCCGGGCGTTAGCGGCCGGGTAACCATTGGCAACTCAGAATTAGAACCAGCAACTAACTATCGGTTCAATACTTACCTCTGGTATAACGACCAGTTCCGGGCCATTAGCGCTAACGCAAATGTTTCGGCTACCTATACCGACAATGCTTTCGGCAACTCGATCACCTTTACGGACGGTCAGCAAATTTATCAGGGCATCAACGTTGGTCATGCGTGGCAGGGTAATTTTTTCACGGGGACTACCATCGGTATGAACTTCATCAACGGAGAACTCCGCGTAGAAGGTAGCCTGAATGGCAGCCGCGGCGAAGGCTTCGTTGACGACCAAAGCCGGATTAATACCAGCATCGGGTACAACGTTGGCGCCAACATCACCACCGAGCTTAACGAAGACAGCTACATCAAAGTAGGCTATACGCTCAATGAGTTTACGAACAGCTTCTCCGGAGATGAAGGGATCACTACTTCACAGGTCACCCACAACTTCCTTACCCAGTTCGAACTGGAAGTAAGCCCCAAGTGGCGGTTTGAAAGCCGTTTCCTCTACAGCCTCTTCCCAGCGTCTGATTTCGCAGCAGAGCAGTCGATCCCGGATCTACGCTTGAGCCTGGAATTACGCCCTTTCCGTAAGAAGCGCCACTTCCTCCGCATCTCCGCTTCTGATTTGTTCAACCAGAATACAATCATCAATCGGAACGTACAGCCCTTCGTAACTACCGAGACTACGGCCAATGGCCTGGGACGTTACTTCCTGGCTACTTTCCACTATAAGATCTAGTACAGTGTAACATAAGTATTCGCTGGTTTGATTTGGCATGGACACCATCTCGATTAAACAGAACTAAATACGGTTACCTTAACCGACAAATACCCTTTCGAATGCGTGAGCGACCCAAGTGTCCGTTCACGCATTCGTTTTTTAGACCTTGTTGCCCCTACTTTAGAGAAATACTGCGACAGCCAGCTGCGTCAATGAGCCAAGTCATCAACATCTTTAATGAGAGCGACCTCACCTTTTTCTTTCCTACCGATTGGGTGGTCCGGAAGTTCGACGATACCGTCGCCTACCAAAGCTTGAGTGGTCACGGCTTGAAGGGAGTAGATTTTATTGCCCTTTCTCCTGATGGAAAACTATGGTTGATGGAGGTGAAAAATTATCGCCCTCGCAACGATGAGAGAGGTCAGGAGCATCGTGCCATTCGTCGCCGACCGCAGGAATTAGCGGAGCATGTTGCCCAGAAATTTCATGATACTCGCCGGCTAATTCGGATTGTTGATTCCTCCTTGAGGAAACTATGGTGGCGAAGGGCCTGGCTTTGGTACCTTGAGAATATTCGGCCTAACGAAAAGTCCAACTATTGGTTCTGGTCGGAAGCCTTTAGACGACTAAACACGTCGGAGTCTATCGTTTTTATATTATGGATGGAAACGCCCGAAGAGCCCGACAACTACGATGAATCTACCCGAACGGCACTAACTGGCCTACTCGAGCCAACGGCACATCTTTACGTAGCGGAAGCTCAGCGGGACATGGGTTTGCCGATCAGGGTGGAGTAGAAAACACATTTCCTACACCTTCCTCCGTGTCCGCTCTTCCCGAAACATCTTAAGCTCCCGTCCCATCTCTCCGGTTACCGATGTATTCTCTTGTGCCCGGCGCACTAGATAAGGTAAGACCTCCTTTACGGGGCCGTACACCATGTACTTGCTCACGTTATAGCCGCCTGCCGCCAAATTAAACGTCAGGTTACCGCTCATTCCCAGCAACTGAGCGAAGTGGATATGCGGGTGGTTACGTGGAATTTCCTTTTCTTTCAGCAGTTCGGTTCCCAGGCGGGTGGACGCCTCGTTGTGGGTGCCCAGACAGGCGCAAACCGTATTAATGTTTTCTATACAATAGGCTACGGCAGCATCATAGTCGTCGTGGGTAGCCTGTAAACTGGGCTGAATGGGCGTTGGGTAGCCCATTTCTTTAGCCCGCGCATTTTCCTTCACCATATAGGCGCCACGCACCAGTTTAGCCCCCAGTTTATAACCGCCCTTCTTTGCCTTCGTGTGGCTGTCTTTCAAGAATTGGAGACGATCGTGGCGGTATAACTGAAAAGTATTCAGCACCACTACTTTTTCCTGGTTAAACTGAGCCATCATCCGGTCGGCGAAAGTGTCAATACTGTTTTGCATCCAGCTTTCTTCCGCATCGATGTAGACCTGTACGTCTTTCTTTTTAGCCTGGGCACAGATGGCTTCCAGGCGCCTCAAGGTTGCTTGTAGCTCCCCGTCGGTCGTATCATAGTCGAAGCCGCCGGTATTAAGCTTTTCAAGCATTTCGTCGGGCGCAAGAGCTGTGATCTTCACCACCACCGCGATGGCCGCCGGAGCTTCGGCACTGAAGTCAATACCGCGTAGGACCTCCTTCATGAAGCTATTATAGTCTTCGGTGGAACTCTTGGCTTCGGCGCCATAATCCAGCAGACTAGTTACTCCCCGTTCGTGTAGTCGCTCAATCTTAGGCAAGGCTGAGACCAGGCTGGTGCCACCAACGAATTGTCGATAGATCGTGTTTTTAACGCTCCAGGCAGCGCCGGGAAGGCCCCACTTGACGGCGGAGACACCTAAGCTGGACATGATGTTAGTAAGCCAGTCCTTCCCCATCAGCGAAAACATCCGTGAACCATCCAAGAGCTCCTTATCGGACAAGTGACGGAAGGTCTCTTCCGTATTACTGAAGTCAGGTAACGGTAGCTCATTCCCTGCTTTGACAAAGTCTGAAAGCGCAGATTCAGCCAATGGGAATTGCTTGACGGGTCCTCCGGATTTTTTCATGTCGTGATTGGCTAAGGCAGATTATCAACTATTGGGTAAACGTACAACGCGGAGTTGGGTTTTCCATAGCTCTTCCTAAAGATTCTTGGGGCGCTGAACGCGGGTGCAGGGTTTTGGACTAAAAAGCAATGGGAGTCCGCTGCAAATACTCGACGCTAAAGCGCCAATTTTTTAGTCTTTCCTTTTCTGTCCGGTTCCATCACAGACTTTACAGTTGTTTTTTTCACCTCTGGTCCCAACCCAATACCCCTCTCCATGGCAGTTTTCACATTTTCTCGATCTCATTGACGTAGTCACCAGACTACCCAGGAAGAACAGGATCGCCAAAAAGGCAACAAAAATTACGATTCTAAACATAATTAAATTCGTTCGTATAACTGTTATTCAACGATATGCGTTTTCAGCCACTCTTCTCCCTTCTTGTCCAAAAAGAAATCCATCCATACGTAGTATAGGGTTTCGTCTTTGTCTACGGTAACGGAATGTCTAGAGCCCAAGGG
>CALIGP010000358.1 GCA_938021455.1 uncultured Lewinella sp.
CCCGCCGTTGAAAGAGGCGGAAGGCATCGTGGGTTACCTCGTGGGTGCCAATGGAGAAGGGGGAAAGGGTGACGATCTGCCCATTAGTACCCATCCCAAAATCGCCGCCTGGGAGAAGTGCCATCGCGAAGGAGATATCGCTACCAGGTATGTCTACCGAATCAATGGACTGCCCGTAAAGCAGCGCTTGGCAAAGGAAGAAGATAAACAGAGGACGCAAGATCGTGAATTGAGTTGAGGGGATAAGATACGGAATAAAGGTTTTTCTGAAGAACGCCGTAGTTGTTTGTACAGCCCAAAGTAACGGTAAATGATAGATTAGCTTTTAAGAAAAAATAGAGTATTCAGCGTGTAGCCTTCATGGGGTGGATGTGTTGTAGGCTATACGTGGAATGCATAGTCGCCTTGGTCATTTTTAGACTCGAACCGAACTTTTTTAACTTGTAATTTGGTGAAATTTGAAAAAATATCTGAAGCGAGCAAGCCCACGATAGTTCGGAGGTTTGCATAAAGTGCAATCACTTCTTTTGACCATTTAGTTATGCACATACTTGCCCATACCTGTTTGGCAATTACAGCAGATAATTTGCTTAGTTTATTGAAGGGGGCAAAGAAGGTCCAACAGCTATGGAAAGGCCAATTTGCTGCAACTTTTGGCGATAAAGTAAGTTTCTTAACAATCCTTAACCCCTCTTAACACCACCATGACTACTTCCTGGCCAGCTTTTGCGTTCTAGCCATCGAACCAACAAAACGAATTACACTATGCGTAGCCTTTTCACCTTTCTACTACTGGTAGTTTTTAGTACCGTCGCCTTTGCTCAGTTTCAAATTGGCTTTCGCGCCGGGTATGGCTTTTCCGACCTGCGCGCTGATAGCGAGTTAGACCTGGTAGCGGATCAGTTTGAGAACGCTTCTTCTCTTTCTACCGGGCTCTACCTAGAGTATGCTTTTAGTGAAGTATTTAGCTTGCGCTCGGGACTGGAGCTTAACCGTCGGGGAACTACGCTCAATCTTTCGGATGATCTGGAAGTGTTTGGTGCATCTCTCCCATTTGGTGCTTCTGCCAAAACCCGCTTTTCTTATGTTGATGTGCCACTGCAGTTGCAGCTACACCTTCCAACTGAAGGAATAATCAAGCCCTACGTATTTGGTGGTGCTTCCTTCGGCTTGGCCACTGGTGGTAACATCCGTACGACGGCTAAGGCCATCATCGAGTTTAATCTGATGACCACCTCGATCGACCTTGATGCCATTAACTACGAACGCTTCCACGTAGCTGCCGTTGGCGGCTTGGGCGCCCGGGCCCAGTTGGCGCCTAATTTCTCCGCTTTCGTGGAAGGCCGCTTCGAGCAGAGTTTGACCGAACCCTACGACGTACCCGTCATTGCTGCCAAGACGGGCTTTAAGGGTTTGAATTTTGGTGCTGGGGTAGCTTTCGCGCTCTAAATAAAAACGATCCACCAGAAGACTGACGATCAGTCATCAGTTGTCTAGGCTTAAAGCCTCACGACTGATGGCTGATCGTTTTTTTATTGGTGGTGGGGCTAGATGTTTTACAATTACGTTTCCAATGGTCCTTTAATGGTTGATGTTTTTAAGGGGCTGCATCGCCCGCAATGCGGCGATTCCGTCCCTCGCTAAGCGTTTTGCCCCGTCCTTAGTAGGACTAAAGATTGATGGCGGCGGTCAATACCGAATCAGCGAATTTTGACCTGAGAAGAATGAACCAGCAGAGCGGATCAATTTTTTTTCTCCCTTTCCGAAGGATTTTCGCCAGAGCTTAGTCTTACCAACAAACCACCATCACATATAGCCGGAAGTTTACCTTTTCTAAATTTTAGTCAGTTCCTCCTTTTTCGAAAACCATCACGAGGGCTGGTTGGTAAAAATCTGGTAAATGTCTCGTCTTCCTTTCTCTTTCGTGTTACCCTCTTTGCTGTGCCTGCTACTTTTCTGTAGCTGTCAGGAAGATGATCCGTTGGATATGATTGACCTCAATCCCGTATCGGGAGAAGAAGGCGTGGAAACCATTTTTGACGGTACGTTGGACCTGAGCGACCCATTTAATTATGGTAGTCAGGCGGTACCTGGTTATATCAACCGGGATAATACCGAGGGTAACGAGATTACCGATGAAGGAGCTACGTTGGGGCGTGTTCTGTTTTATGACCGGGCTCTCTCAGCGAATAACACGATTTCCTGTGCCAGCTGTCATGTGCAGGAGTTAGCCTTCGGAGATGATGCCATTGCTTCTGTTGGTATTTCTGGTACGACGGGCCGGCATAGCATGCGCTTAATTAATGCCCGCTTTGGAAATGAAGAGCGATTCTTTTGGGATGAACGGGCTAATAGCTTGGAAATGCAGGCCACAATGCCGATCCGGGATCACATTGAGATGGGCTTCAGTGGAGAAGATGGAGACCCCTCCTTCGGGGAACTCATCAATCGCTTGAGCGGCCTTGAATACTACGATGAGCTATTTACGAGCGCCTTCGGTAGCGTAGAGACTACGGAAAACCGCATGCAGAATGCACTGGCACAGTTTATCCGTAGTATCCAGTCTTTTGACAGTAAGTACGATGTCGGACGAGCTGCCGTCGGAAACAACGGAGCGAATTTCCCCAACTTCACGGAGGAAGAGAACCGGGGTAAACAGCTTTTCTTAGGAGATGCTAATTTAAATGGAGCAGGTATCCGAATTGGTGGAGGGCTCGGTTGCGGAGATT
>CALIGP010000359.1 GCA_938021455.1 uncultured Lewinella sp.
GAAGCAACCGCTGCGTTGAGGCCTTCTACGGTAACGTGATGGTGCATAGTGACTATGGCCTGCGGCGGATCTAAACTGACCTGCACAGACTGAATACCCTGTACAGCCTCTAATGCTTTTTGAACCTTGGCGACGCAGTGGTCGCAAGTCATGCCGGAAATAGAATAAGTATGGGTCATGTAATAAGATGATTTTGCAGCAGCTATTTGCTTCTGCTGGCCAGGGAAATAAAAGAAGAAATAGCAAAAACGGAAGTAGCAAAACCTAGCACCATTTCACCCCAGACCACGACTTTTGCCGGGTATGTAGTCGGGGTAATTTCACCAAATCCGGTAGCTGTGAAGGTGACAGTGCTAAAATAAATTCCGTCAAACAAGCGGTACCAGATGCTCGGTGGGTTCATGTTTTTGAGCGCATTTGTATCAGCCAGCGTTAACAAAAAGAAGGTCATCCCGTAGCTAACAATGAAGATGGCTACCATTAGCCCTAGTAACAGTAAGCAGTATTTAATTGGCTTATCATTATGCTGTAAATGCTTAAAAACATTCTGCACGGTAGTACGCAGGTAGTAGCCTAACTGTAGTATCGATAGCGTAGCAATTACAAATGCCGCCCAAGGTGATTCAATGAGAATCGCACCGTAGCCTATAAGACTACAGGCCGTTATCAAGAGTACTTCTCTCCACCATGAGTCTATCTCGAAGGAGCTACTGAAACTCATTGTATGAACATTATAAAGACACCAAACAGGGCCAACGCTATTAGTATGAGCGTAGTGATTCCGTTAAGTAGTCGTTTCACGATGCCCGGATTTTCGTCCGGCTTACAACAGTCTTTCATTTCAGTTAGTGTTTAAACTTAATTTACAACTTAAAACCTGATGCTAAGCCCACCACCATACCCAAAGCGGTTGTCATAACTCCCCATCAGCGAAAAGTTCCGGCCCAACATGTATTCCATGCCAGCACTCCAAACAGTTTCGCCCTCGTAATCCGTGTTGCTGTCTTCACGACCTACTACCCCGAAATCAGCCTGATACTCGTAATAACCAAAGGCGGATAAACGCGGAAAAAGCATGAGGCTACGGCCAATACCAATGCGCGGCCGCAGCTTATTATCTATCCGCACATCGATGTTGAACAAGTAAGGACTCAACCAGCGCACCCCCGCCACGGCGGTGATGGAAGGATCATCAAAGCTCTCCTCCACACTGTTCTCCACGTTAACGCCACCAAATACCCTTACCCAGTCGTAGAGGTAACGCTCATAAGATATCTCTGCCTCGAAGTTCTTATTGTAACCATACTCTACATTCAAATTGAACTGGTTACGGATGTTGGAAGAAGTAAGGCTAAGACCACTCATGTGGGAAGCAATATCCGCCATTCCCCAAGTGTAAAACTGATCGGTTTCCGCGATAAGGTGGCTCAAGGGCGCGTCTGCTAAACGCTCGTCGCGCGGAGTATCGTAACTGAAAATACGCGCCATGCCGCCCATCATGTGGTAAAGGATATGGCAGTGAAAAAACCAGTCGCCGTATTCATCTCCGTAGAATTCGATGGTGACTTCCTGCATCGGCGCTACGTTAACTGTGTGCTTCAGCGGTGAGTATTCGCCGTTTTCATTGATCACCCGAAAGAAGTGCCCGTGGAGGTGCATCGGGTGGTGCATCATCGTCAGGTTGTTAAACGTAACGCGGGTTACTTCATTCGCTTTGATCTTGATCTTATCCGTCTCGGCCAAACCTACACCGTTAAAGCTCCAGACGTAGCGGTTCATGTTCCCCGTCAGGTTCAACAGTATTTCCGTCACCGGCGCATCGGGCGCATAAGTCGTTTTATCTGGCGATCGCAGATAGCTGTAGTCAAAGGCTCTTCCCATCATCTCTGCCGGTGACATCATACCATCTTTCCCTTTATTCATACCGGGCATCTGGCCGTGGTCCATACCTGCCATTCCTAGGTGCTCCTTTTTATCCATTTTCTGTCTATCCATCATGTCCGTGTGCTCTTCAGGGCTCATATTGCCGTGATCCATGCCCTCCATTTTCGGCATTTTTTCTTTGCCCATCTTCATCGAATCAGCAGGTATATTCATATCATCCATCTTACCTTCTGCCATCTTCATACCGGCCCTATCCATTGGTTCCGTTTTCTGATCGCCCATCTTCATGCCGTCCATTTTGCCGTCCGACATATCCATCTGCATCCCGTATTTCTCCTTGATCTCGTAGCGTTCGTCTTTGCCAGGATTAGCCTTCAGTGCCGGAGCCCCCATCCGCATATCCATCTTTGCCATCATCTTCATCATCCCGATCTTATCGGGGCGGGGAATCTCCATGGCGGGGTACAGCTGGCCGGTACCGACTGTTGTCACCGCCTTGCCTGAGCCATCGAAGGCGGAGGCTTTTACCTCAAGTTTTCCATCGTCCGGGATCGTGACAATGAAATCGTAAGTCTCCGCATTCCCGATCAGGGTCTTATTCTTTTCCACGGGAACTACGTCCAGGCCGTCTGCGGAAACCAATAATGGGGGCAGCCCACCAAACGTCAGCCAGAAATAGGAGGACGCCGCGCCGTTGATGATGCGCAGACGTACCCGCTCACCGGGCTTGAAGTCCGGATTCTCCGAACTGCTCTCCCCATTAATCAGGAAAGCAGAATAATAAATATCAGCAATATCAGCTCCTTCCATGCGCTGTCGCCAGAAATTGAGTTGAGCACCAAGCCCTCCCCGGGCAATCACCCGGTTTAATGGTGTCGCGGTCCCTTTTTTAATGCCGTACCACTCGTTGCCTCGTTTAAGGTTCTTAAGTACGCTGGCTGGCTTCTCGTCTGTCCAGTCTGATAGCATCAGCACCAGGTCTTTGTCATACTCCAGATTCGTTTCCTTTGGCTCGATCACGATGGAACCATACACGCCGCTTTGTTCCTGGAGCATCGTATGCGAATGGTACCAGTAGGTGCCAGATTGCTTCAACGCAAATTCATACACAAAGCTTTCCCCGGGTTTAATCGGTGGCGTATTAAGGTAAGGAACACCATCGTAGTAATTGGGTAACAGGAGGCCGTGCCAGTGCACGGAGGTCTCCATTTCCATATTATTTATCACCGTGATCCGCGCAAATTCTCCCTCTTTAAAGCGGAGCACCGGACCAGGAATGCCGCCGTTGACCGTCATTCCCATAACGGGTTTCCCCGTAATATTTGCGGTTTTGGACGCTATTACCAGCTCGTACTCATGAACGGGAAGATTATTGGTGTTGCCTTCCAGGGAGCCCTCCGGCGTAAACCCGATTTGTTGGGCAGACACCACAAATGACAATAAGAAGAACAGAAAAATTGAAGCCAGAAATTTCATAATATATAGTTTAAAACAAGTGGCCGGCAGGAAGCCAGCCACTTTAATTTACCCTTACGATGGGTAGGTTTACGGAGGCATGCTCCGGCACACTTCCGCGCACTTCTTACAGTGCTCGTGGTCGTGTGCATCGCACAACTCAGCGCAGTAATCACACACCTTGGCACACACAAGGCGCAGTGCCCTTTGGCTAACTTACTGTTGACAGACACCGGGCTAATCTTGATTTTCCAGTCGATAAATCATCTTCTTCATCTCAGCAATCTCTCGCTCTTGTGCTTCAATTATCTCTTCCGCCAGTTTTATCGCCTCAGGGTCTTTAAGGTGCGCTTTCTGGCTCACCATAATAGCTATACTGTGGTGAGGGATCATCGCCTTCATCCACTGCACATCGCTTACGGAAGTTTGTTGACGCAGGCCGGCAAGGGACAAGACAAAAGCTAGCACGGATACACCAAGAATTACGTAGTTCCAGATTTTATTCTTGTACATCCCCCACATGAAAAGTAGCATGGTGAAAGCCATTGCCGCAATCATCAGTAGCGTCATGTAAGTACGGGAAGGAGCCAGATAGATATGTTCCATTTTATCTACGCTCAAGTACATCACGGCGTACATGATGACGAAAGAAGTCGCCATCATGATGCCAAATTTGAGGTAGGGGTTCATCCCTTTTTCATCGTTCATTTCCTTGTCGTGATTCATCATTGTTGGTGGGTTAATACGTAAAACTGAAATTATTAGGGGCGCGGCCGCAGGTGCGGAGCTGGTTTGAAGAAGCAGTGTGGAAGGGCCAGGTTTTATTTTATCTCAGCCACTACCTTTCCACACTTCAGCATTTTATCGCCATAGTAAGGGTTGCGAATGTCAGACACATCGGAGAACCAATCTCCTCCCGCACCGTCGAAGGCCATCGGACAGTGCTGCTTGTAGATGACGCCGTCGGTAATGCCATCGGTAAAAAGTGGTTCCAGGCCGGTTGTCAATGCGGCAAAAGTGGATCGAACACCGTCAAGGTCGTCCGCCTCCGCAACTTTGCGGGCGAGGTCGCGC
>CALIGP010000360.1 GCA_938021455.1 uncultured Lewinella sp.
GAGGGCACGCTGCTGTGCAGCTGGGGGGAAGGTAGTCAGGTAGTCTTTTAGTCAGGTAGTCAAATAGTAGCTGCCGCGCGGGGGAGGGCACGCTGCTGTGCAGCTGGGGGGAAGGTAGTCAGGTAGTCTTTTAGTCAGGTAGTAGCTGCCGCGCGGGGGAAGGCACGCTGCTTCGCCGCTGGAGTGAAGGGCTATCCAAGCGACAGCAAAAAAGCCAGTGTATCCACCCCATCCGCATAATCCGCCAAACCGGGCTGCTGTGCTTCGCCGAAGGCGAAGGTGGGGAGGTCCGTCTCCAGAAAATCCGGGCTGGCAGCTATTAGTTGAATTTCTTCCCGGCGAGTGTTTAGCTTTGCCTCGAGGGCAGCCTTATCATCGTAGGACTCAAAGTGCAGCGTAGCGATTCGAGAAGTGATGGCTTTGTCTTCAAACAACATCAACGGACCAGTAAGGTGGAAGCTTACTTTGTTGAGGGTGGCCAGGGCGTAGTTATAATCAAAGTTGTTCTTCCACTTCGTATGGTTTTGTATCTGTTTCCACTCGTGGAAGATTTCGAGCATCGGCTGGAAATCATAGCCCGTCGGAGCGTAGAGCTTAGAGACGTTGCGGCAGCCAAGGCCGAAGTACTGAAAGACATCACTGCCCAGTGCGCGCAGCTCTTCTTCTGTTTCCTGGCCGGAGAGTACCGCAACGGCGTTTCGGTTTTTGCGAATGATGTTGGGCACTTTGGCGAAGTACTGCTCGAAATAGCGTGCGGAGTTATTGGAGCCGGTGGCAATGACGGCATCGTAATCTTTTAGATTGCCGACGATTTCGAAGTAGTCCGCTGCCCGTTCATCGAACTTAGCTAATAGTTGGAGCAGGTAAGGGAGAACGTATTCGTCTTTGCTGCTGAGCTTAAGCATGGCCTTGTGGCCCGCAACGTAGACACAGAGAATGTCGTGAAAGCCAACGAGGGGGATGTTACCGGCCAGCACCAGGCCGACGGTCTTGCGGCCTTCGCCATTGGGGCCGGGTTGCGGCACGAAGCCCGGGCCGGCAATGGGGATGATCTTGTAGGCGTTGAGCCAGGCGGAGAGTTTGTCTTCCGCGAGGAATTCCTCGGTGATGGCCTTCAGGGAGGCTTGTTGCTTCTCCAGGGTGAACCAGCCGTTATTGAATTCTGTACGCGTTTGCAGGGCGGTAAGGAATTCGTCTTCGGGGCCGCTCAGGTGAGCGGCTAGTTGGTGGAGGGTGGAGAGGCGGTCTTGTAGGGTCATATTGAAAGTCACAAATTTACGTCCTGGTTGCTACCAAGAACCCTGATGATTATGATCTCCTGATCTACGATTTCATACCATAGCTGATGGTTAAACCGCCTGATGATCGCTCTTCGAAAATTATCTTCGACTACCTGCCACAAGAATGGGTTAGACTCAAGGGAGGTGATACATTCTTGAATATGGAACAAAAAATCATGGCCCAATCCATTCTTTTGTTCTTCGAAGTACTGCCAGTTTCTGTCAATATCCCGTTGAGACTTAGGGGAAAGGACGCTACTAAACGCCATAAGACAGGGCTTTCTTCATCCGGTCACGCAAAAAATCGTGTGCTATGGCACCTTTCGTTGTGTCTTGCTGAAACTCTTCCCGACTGGCCTGTAGTGAGGCCAATAGTTCTGGTGATATCTGTTCGTCTACATTAATGATATCAATAGCCTTCTTTATCAGCTCTACCCGTTCTGATTTTGGTAGTTTCTGAATTGCCGATAAAATTTCATTAAAGCCCATAACTAAGGATTTATCTTGCTAAGATAACGTTACCGGTTGGGAATGGGTTGCCAAAGAGAGACGGAGTACTCTAGGAGAGAATAGATGGCATCATACAAACAACTCCCGCATCTTCATAACATTACGCTCGGGGATGCCCTCCACGTCTGGGTAACCCGCTACGGCAGCGGCAACGCTGCCTACGCGTAAGAGTTGGAGGGTGGGGTAGGGCGCGCGGTTGGTGAGGTTGCCGGGGTCGTCTTCCGCGACGCCGTCGAAGGCGTAATCTGGATGGAAGTGAGCAAGCTGGACGAGCTCGTGGGCGTTGGCTTCAACGAGGGTGTCTTCGAAGGTGTAGACGAAATCCAGGAAGGTGTCAAAATCAGCTAGCGCATTGGGGAAAACCAACAGGGTGGTTTCAACGCTTTGCTCCTCTAACAAACCTTGCACCTGCGCCAGCGCCGCCATAAAACAGGGCTCAATATTATCATCTTCTATCTCGAGGAAAAGTACCTTGTCGTTCTGAAATGGTTTGGCCGCGAACGGGCAAAGCGCGTGGCGAATGACAAAGTCAGCTACCCATTGACGGGTGGTTTCGGCTGGACTCATGGATGAGGATCGCTTTGCTTCCGATTCTGGATGTAGTTGCGCCAGCGGTCAACCATGCTAGCCATATCCTCGGGCAAATCACTGTCAAATTTCATGCGCTCGCCAGTGACCGGGTGAGTGAAGGCAATACTTTTGGCGTGGAGTGCCTGACGCGGACAGAGGTCAAAACAGCGCTCGGCGAAGATGCGGAACTTGCTGTAGACGGTTCCCTTCAGAATACGATTTCCGCCGTAGCGGGCGTCGTTGAATAGTGGGTGGCCGATGTGCTTCATGTGCACGCGGATCTGGTGCGTACGCCCGGTTTCGAGCTTGAGCTCCAAGAGGCTGACATAATAGAGCCCCTCCAACGTTTTGTAGTGCGTGATGGCATGCTTGTGGCCTTCTTCGGGCTCTTCGTACACGCGGTATTTCTGGCGGTTTCTGGCGTCACGGCCAATGTGCGCATCGATGGTGCCCGCCATCGGGTCGGGCTCGCTCCAGCAGACGGCCTGGTAGGTGCGTTCAATGCTGTGATCGAAAAATTGCTTTGCCAGATGAGTCATCGCCGCGTCGGTTTTGGCGATGATGAGCAAGCCGGAAGTGTCTTTATCAATTCGGTGTACGAGGCCAACGCGGCTTTCATCGTTACCCGCCAGGGTGGGGAGTTCGTCCTTATTAAGGTAGAAAGTAAGGGCGTTGACGAGCGTCCCGTCGCGGTGTCCAACGGCGGGATGGACGACCATACCCGGCGGTTTATGAACCACCATGACCGCATCGTCTTCGTAGCGGATATCGAGGGGGATGTCCTGGGGGACGGGCCTTCCATCATCGTCTTCGGGCCGGTAGCGCGGGATCTCGACGGTAATCAATTCACCGGGACTCAGCTTGTGGTTCACCTTCACCTCCTTGCCATCCACACGGATGGTCCCTTTCTTGATGCCGTTTTGCACCCGGTTGCGGCTCACTTTCGGGAGCTTATCGGTAAGGAACTTGTCGATACGGAGCGGTTGCTGACCGGGATCAACGCGAATCTCCTGAGTTTCGATGTGATCGACGGGGTATTTTTCGGACATTCTGCAAAGATAGGGGTTGGTTCGTTGGTCTTTTGGAATTTTGGTCTTTTGGGGCTGCCGCGTTTTATAGGGGGGGAGGTCCACTGTACAGCATAAAGTTATTCACGCATTCTATCATTCTCCCATTCATTTTTTGGCGCGGACGCGGGTGCAAGGGGGAGTTTGTTGTAGCAGCGGCTTCAGCCGCTTGCTGGCAAGCGAAGCGCATTTGAAACAATATTACGCGCGCAAAGTCGCTACGCTCCCTTGCACGGTCACCGGCTGAAGCCGGCGTTACAGATTAAACTTTTCTGGCGATCTTGCGGGCCAAATAAAAAAAGCTAAAATACCAAATGACTATAACCTCCCTCTCCGTCCGCGACCCCAAAGTCCCCAATTTCAACCCGCCGCACCAGGTACCATTGGTAGCTGCTTCGAGCTTCATTTTTGACTCCATCGAAGAAGGGATGGATATCTTTGACGGTAAGAAAAAGGGCCACATCTACGGCCGCTTCGGTAACCCGACGATTGATGCTGCCGCGAATAAGATTGCGGCATTGGAAGGATTTGGTTTGAAGAAAAAACCGGGAGGCCTGTTCTGTAGTTCCGGCATGGCGGCAATTGCTACGGTCTTTCTGGGACTGGTAGAGCCCGGAGAGACGGTGCTTACCCAGGCAGATTTGTACGGAGGGACGACCAGTCTGCTGGAGCAATTACATAAGCGAGGTATCAATACGGAAACTTGTGATCTGCGGGATAAAAAGGCGATCAAAGCCGCCTTCAAAGGCAACGACCGCATCCGGATGATCTACGTGGAAACGCCGAGTAACCCGACCCTGCGGGTAACGGATCTTAAGCTGCTAGCGAAGATCGCCCATAAGAACAAGGCGCTGTTGGTGGCGGATAATACCTTCGCTACGCCCTTCATGCAACGACCATTGGCCTTTGGAGCGGACGTGGTCGTGCATTCCACCACCAAGTTTATCAACGGCAATGGGACGGGTATCGCCGGGGCCATCGTCTGCCGGGATGCGAAGCTGATGGCGGAGAAACTCCTACCCGTCTATCGTCTTTATGGTGGTAGCGGTAACCCCTGGGATGCCTGGCTGGTGCTCAACGGACTAAAGACCCTGCCTCTCCGCATGGAGCGGCACTCCGCTAACGCGCTTGCCGTAGCGAAATACCTCCAGAAGCATCCGAAGGTGAACTTAGTGAATTACCCTGGTCTGAAGGGACACCCCGACCGTAAGACGATTAAGAAACAGATGAGCCTGCACGGCGGAATGCTCAGTTTCGAGCTCAAGGGAGGGACGAAGAAGGGGATGCAATTTATGAATCGGATCAAATTCTGTACACTGACCCCTACGCTTGGGGATGTGGATACGCTGGTGCTGCATCCGGCGACGATGAGCCATCGGGGCGTTGCCCCTGCCGTGCGCGCTGCGCACGGGATCAGCGACGGACTCATCCGCCTTAATGTCGGTGTAGAGCGCGTGGAGGACATCATTGCTGATCTTAAGCAAGCGATTGAAGGGTAGTCGTCTTTTAGTTGGTAGTCTGGCAGAGCTACCGCTGTTTCAGAGCACGCTGCTGCGCAGCGGGCGGTAGGTTTAAAGTGTCGACCCAGGGGGAAACTGACTGGTCACCAACGTTCTAAACGGTCAGAAACGTCTTAGGGTTAAACACCTTATCTATGCGTTGCCTGAATCTTTATTTGATCACGTTGCTACTGGGGCTTGCTGTGGGACTTTCCGCACAGGCTAACCATTTTGATATTTCCCTCGCCGGAGGTACTACTGCCCTCTTAGAGGATAATCGTGGTGATGGCTTAGCCGGGGCACTTAGCGTAAATTATCATATTAGCCTGGGGGAAAAAACATTCGTATTCGTAGGGGCTGGTCTGCAGTACGGCTCCCTACGGGATGCAACGGCGGGATTCATTCCTTGCGACTTTCCATTGGGCATTAAGGTGAGTACTTTCTCACAGTTGGAAACTTATACGACCCATAGCCTACAATACACCAATCAGTTGGGTATAGGGCGTCGTTTTGGGAATTTTGTGCTTCGGGGAAGCCTGTTACCTACTTATCTGTTACGAGACCAAATTGATTATACCGAGGTGATTTCCTTTGATGGAAATGGACGACCAGATCGGGTGCTCGAAGCGAGTATAAAACCCGGCGAAAGAATTGCCGAAGGCACTACTGAGTTTACCGTTGATTATTCTTCCCGCTTCCAGCTACAGGGAGACATAGAGGCCAATTATCAACTTTCTGACCGGTTTTCCATCGGTCTCAGCTATCGCTGTGGGTTAACGGATTACCGCCTGCAGAATAAGACTGTTTCGATCTGTGGGGTGGTGGGCTGTGATGAAGTTGATTTTGAAAGGAGTAGAATTGATGCCAGGTCTGGTAGCGGATTTTTGGGGCTGCGGTATAAATTATGAGGCGTTCGCCAACGGCGAGAGGACTGGACTACGTCCTAATCAGTAAACCCAAGAATTATGGCCCGTTTTTTTACACTGCTTCTATTAACGCTACTCTGCACCTGCGTCAGCGCCCAAAAGCCCTCCCTTTCAGTTGTTGTCGAAAATGGTATTGCTGCGGCATTCACCCCTGAAAGAGAAACGGGTGTGGCCTTTAATCTCGGACTGGAATACCAGCGCCCGATAGCCGCCAACTTCCATCTGTTTATGGGGGCAGGGCTACAATACACCTCTTTTAAGGATCGGTCAAGGGGAGCAATTCCCTGTGATTTTCCGCTGGGAGACAAGGTGGTCACCTTCACGAATTCAGATCGCTATCAATTCAATCGCTACGATGCAACGGTGAGCCTTGGGCTTGAAAAAAGGATGGGGAAACTTTCGCTGCGCGGAAGTCTAATCCCTGCCTACTTGTTGAGGGATCGTATTGACGTTGAATTGCTCACCTATTTCTCTCAACCCAATCGCCCGGATAGCCGTGCCGAAGCGACCGTTAACCCGGGAGATAGCTTTATGAATGGAGGCCAGGAAGTTACCGTTGATTATTCCACCCGCTTTCAGTTACAGGGTGGGGTAGAAGCCCTTTATGCCGTGACGGACCGTTTCTCTTTGGGCCTCGGCTATCGCCGTAGCCTGACTAAATACGAATTGGAAACGAGATCAACCCTCACGGTATGTAGCGAGCTGAATTGTATCCCGGTTGAGGTTGATAACAGTTCCATTGATGCTCGCGCGGGAAGTGGATTTTTGGTGCTGCGGTTTAAACTCTAAGTACGCGAACGAGAGAAGTTGGAAGACGCTGTTGCAAAATCCCACTAAAGGACTTAGCTTTGCAATACAAAGCACTTTATGTCTAATTACATCGCTAACCCGATAAATGACCTGCGGGAAATCCGTTCGCTTATGGAGCGTTCGAGTTATTTCATTGGTCTGAGCGGGCTTTCAGGCATTGGGGCCGGACTTTTCGCCTTGGCTGGGGTCGCTTTGACGGTAACCTATCAATGGGTAGGCGGGCAGAACTTGGTTTTTATCCATCGTTCATTGGGTCTGGCTTCTCACCCCTGGGGAATTGCTCCACTCCCATTTCTGGTGATGATGGCGGGCTTTGTTTTTACCGGAGCGATGGCGTCGGGTTACTACTTTACCGTCCGGCGGGCTAAGCGCATGGGGCAGAAGATCCTGGATAAGAAGACTTACAAGCTGGCTTTTCACCTGGCGGTTCCGCTGGTGGTGGGGGGCATATTTAGTTTAGCCCTCATCTATCACGAACACGGAGGGTTCATTGGCCCAACGACCCTGATTTTCTACGGACTGTCCCTGCTCAACGGTAGCGGGTACGCCCGCGAAGAATTGAGCTATCTCGGTTATCTGGAGATCGTATTGGGGTTGATCTCCTGTTTCTTTATCGGTTACGGCTTGGTTTTTTGGGCCATTGGCTTTGGTGTATTACACATTGGTTACGGCCTGTGGATGTACCGTAAATATGATCGCGCATGAAAGATGTACTAAAAGCAACCGGCAAAATTTCGATCGGAGGGCTTAATAAACTGTTCAATCACCGTACCCGAATGGGGATCATGGCCATCCTTATGGTCAATGACTGGGTGGACTTCGTTACGCTGCGGGATACGCTGGAGTTAACGGATGGCAGCCTGGCCAGCCACCTCAAAGCACTCGTGAAGGAGAAGCAGGTAGAGGTGGAGAAAAGGTTCGTCAGCGATAAACCCAAAACCAGCTACCGGGTAACAAAGGGCGGGAAGAAAGCCTTTGAGGCGCACCTGACGGAGTTAGAAGCTTTTATCAAGCTGGTGGATAATTAGATAGATACGGCCTTTGGTAATGAGCCAACTATAGCTCGTCAATGAACGGATAGTGATAGCTGGCGGCCATTTTTTACGCAACAAAACTTTGAAAAAAAAAGAACTATTAAAAAAAATAAAAATGAATAACCACCACAAAAAAACCATTGCAATATTAGTGTTGGCTGTAACCTATGCTGTCCTTTTCTATAAGGGGCAGATGGGCGTCAACCTCCTGATCTTTGACGGACTTTTGCTTACGCTGGCGCTCTGGCTACGGCCAGAGTTGGGGAAACATCGCCCCTTCGTCTGGTCAGTTGCGGGCTTGTTGTTTTCCGCTGCGAGTGTAGTGGTGGTGAATACTAACCTTAGCCTGCTGGCGCACCATGCGACCTACTTGCTTGTTCTGGGCTTCGCCCAGGCAAGGGAGCTCCGCTTTATCTGGTTTGGGCTACTGTTGGGGGGGATGAGCCTGTTCGCGGGGCCGTTGCGTTGGTGGCGCAGTCAACGGGCTTCGCTGACTCAGCGGAGTGCGGACAAAAAAAGCACGCTATCCCCCTGGCTGAAGCAAGTCGCTTTACCTCTACTGATCGCAGCACCCTTTCTCTTTTTTTACCTGACGGGAAATGGCCAGTTCACCAAAGTAGTAAGTGGTTTTTTCGACTTGTTTAGTGGGTTTAATATTAGCCCGACTACTTTCTGGGTGATCCTGTTGATGCTGGTGGCTGGCTTTTTGTCGGCAGGCCTTTTGTTTCCGGCAACGAAGGAGTTTGTTTTGGTGAAAATCCAGTCGGGTTTTCGCGACGATCTGGTCCGGAGCCGTCCTGAACGGCAGGCGGTTCCTCCACCTGGAGAAACTGTTTTTCATTCCCGGCCCCAAGCTCACGCTAACCCAATGGCACTGCGCTACGAATATCGTCAATCCGTTATCACCTTCGGTCTACTGAACGTACTGTTGGCAGCGGTTAACCTTACGGATCTCCGCTACGTCTGGCTCAACGCCAGCGAGCTGAGCGCCTCTACTCTGAGTCACTACGTCCACGTGGGCACCTGGAACCTTGTTATCTCGATTTTTCTCGCGATGGCCGTGGTACTCTTTTATTTTCGCGGAAATCTCAATTTTCTTAAAGATGCTACTGCTCTGCCGCCATTGGCCCGCTTATGGTTGGCGCAGAATGCCGTACTGGCCTTTTCAGTGGGTATCCGAAACTGGCACTATGTCGATGCCTACGGGCTGGCCATGGGGCGGGTATACGTTTTCTTCGTGCTTTTGCTCATGCTTTTTGGCCTCTTTACGCTCTGGCGTAAAGTTGGTGATCGTCTTACCCTTAGTTACCTTTTTCAGGCCAACGGGATGGCCGTTTGGCTGGCTTTAGTCGTGCTTGGAGCCGTTAATTGGACAAATGGTATTACCCGATATAACCTGGCTACTCAGGAGCCGGAAGAGATTGACTGGTATTATCTGGTTGATGTATTACCCGCCAGTAATGCCTTTTTGATTGAGGCCTACGACGATGCGCACCCCGGCGAACCTTCAAAAGGGGGAATGCACCGCAAAATGCTTCCGTATACGCATCGGATAGCGGATTGGCGCTCCTGGAATTATGCGGACTGGCGGAATGGGCGGGGGCTGAGGTAGTGTTGTAGTCGGTAGACTGTAGACTGTAGAGCGGTAGACGGTAGATTTGGGGCGCGGACGCGGGTGCAAAGGAAGCTCTAAGCAGCAGTGGACTTGCTACAAAAATACCGTCTACCGTACTACAGACTACTGTCTACAAAAATACCATCTAAATATTCACCCCAAAGAGATAGCCCACCAGGGCCGTCAATCCCATCGCCACTGTACCCCAAAAGGTGATACGGAAGATAGGGCGCCAAACACTTGCACCTCCCGTTCGGGCGGACAGGAAGCCGAGAAGGGCCAGCGCGAATATTCCAAAAACGTACTGCGCTGGAACCATGTAGCTAAGCGGGATAAAAAGGGCCACGAGAACGGGCATGGCTCCTCCTACGGTGAAGGCCGCACCGGAGGCGAGAGCAGCCTGCAGCGGATCCGCTTCGGTCATATCGCTGATGCCAAGTTCATCGCGGGCGTGCGCTAGCAGGGCGTCGTGCTCGGTCATTTGTCGGGCGACTTCGAGGGCCGTATCGGGACGGAGGCCTCGGTCTTCATAGATGGCGGCGAGTTCGTGGAGTTCTTCTTCGGGGGTGTCCTGCAGTTCTTGACGTTCTCGTTCGAGATCGGCTTTTTCGAGGTCAGATTGAGAGCTGACCGAGACGTATTCTCCGGCGGCCATGGATAATGCCCCGGCCACTAAGGCTGCCACGGAAGCCAGGATGATGGGCTCCCGGGTCACGCTGGCTGCCGCCACGCCAATGGCAACACTGGCCACGCTTAGAATACCGTCATTGGCACCTAATACGGCGGCACGTAGCCAATTACTGCGATTGATTAAATGGTCTTCTGGGCTCATGTACCTTGCTGATTAAAAAGGCCTTTGCACCTGCGCTCCGGCGCCCCTAAGGTAGTGATGATCGTCAGATTCTAAGCTTCGCGGTAATCTTTTCCTCTCGCTCTAAAACCGGTAACTCAGGTACATCCCCTGGCCCATGGGAGAAAGCGTCATTCCACGGGGAAGAATGGGCTTTTTGTGTAAAGTGGGGACGAGGTAGCCAATGGAAGCCCCCAGCGCATAGCCCGCCAGAACATCAGTAGGGAAATGGCGAGCCGCCCGGATACGGAGGTAGCCGGTTACTGCCGGAATGGTTGCCGCCAGACCCCAGACGTAGGGCTTCAACTTGCTGTCGGGGTGATAATCCGTAAACACCCGTGCAAAGAAGAAAGAGCCAGCAGCGGAAAGAGACGTGTGTCCCGAAAGAAAAGATGCCCGATCACCGCTTTCTAAGGGCTGTGCCTGGTCCCACTCCGGAGAGTAGACGTAAGGTCTTACCCGTAAAAAACCGGCTTTCGTCATGCTGGTGATGCCGCCAGTAATGGCCATGGTTTCGGCGTAGAGCAGGGCTATTTTAGGGAAGTCAGATCGGGTTTTTCTGCTAAGAAGAACCAGCGCCGGCAGGCCGGACCCAATGTTCAGGCCCAGGTCGCTCAGTTTTCGGGGCCGATCTCTTCCGATATTACTGCCCAGGCGATCAAATCCATTGATTTGATCGTATTTGCGGAGGCGTAAATCAGCTAGTAATGGCTCGCCCGCTTGGCTTTGGAGGTAGGCTCCGGCACCGATGGTTAGTGCACCCAGGCCGCTGTATATCAACTCCCTTTTGAGGGAAAGGTGGTAAGGGCTGACAACGGGAGAATACTGCGCAAACAGACCTGCTGAAAGCAGGAGGCACAATAGAAAAGCAAAGAATCTTTTTTGCACAATTAATGGCATTTTGAAACGTGATGCCGGGAGCTGGTTAGTTACTAAGGTGATTCAATAACGGAAGTTTTCCGGGCTTTAGTGAGGCCTGGGTGGATTCTTTTGGCAGAAAAGAGTTTTCTGATACGAGAGTGGGGACCTTCATTTTACAACGATTCCTCCGGAGTCACGGAGGGCACTCTCTACTCTTATGCGTCGGATAACGACAGGTGAGTGAGCTGGCAAGAGCCAACCGTCCACCCTCGTAGTGGGTTGTAGCTAACCTACTTTTACCAAATTTTATCCATGACTACTCTTTTAAACGCACTTGCCGGCAGCTGGCACTGGTCCGTCTCCGGGGCGATGATTGCCGGGACGATGTTTTTATTACTGTACGCCGGGCGAACCTTCGGTTTCTCTTCTAACCTACGCACGATGTGTACGATTGCCGGGGCTGGCAAACGGCACGCTTTTTTTGATTTTGACTGGAAGGCTCAACGCTGGAATCTCGTCTTCGCCGCAGGAGCCATCATTGGTGGCTACCTGGCTTTTTTCGTGCTTCCGAATCCGGAGCCGGTAGAGATTTCTTCGTCCACCATCAACTGGCTGGCGAGTATGGGGATCACCGCTCCGGCGGATACTGGGGGCTCGTCGAGCTACGTCCCTCCCGAGCTGTACGCAACGAATCAGATTTTTACCCTTCGGGGACTGGTCGCGCTGGTGGGCGGTGGTTTCCTGATCGGTTTTGGCACCCGCTGGGCGGGTGGTTGTACATCGGGGCATGCCATCACGGGCCTGTCCAACCTTCAACTCCCATCTCTCATTGCCGTCATTGGTTTCTTCGCTGGCGGGCTATTGATGACCTGGCTCTTCCTTCCTTTAATCCTCGCAATCTGATCCGACATGAAAATCTTATACTATCTATTTCTGGGCATCGTTTTCGGCTTTGTGATGACTAAGTCTGAGGCCATTTCCTGGTACCGTATTCAAGAGATGTTCCGCTTCGAGAGCTTCCATATGTATGGCATCATCGGCACAGCCGTTGTGCTGGGCGGCGGCGGTATTGCATTGATGAAACGCTTCGATATCAAGACGTATAATGGCAACGAACTCAACCTGAAAGACAAGGATTGGAGCGTACCGCGTTATCTTTTCGGAGGCACCATTTTTGGGTTGGGTTGGGCACTGACGGGTGCTTGCCCGGGCCCACTATTTACGCTCCTGGGGCAAGGCATCTGGGCGATTGGGCTGGTGATCCTGAGCGCGATGCTGGGGACGTATGTGTATGGGGCGGTGCGGGATAGGTTGCCGCACTAGGTCACGGATTGCGCGGACTACATGGATGGGGTAATCCGCCACCATTTAAAAGCAATAAATATCCTTCATCGGCTGCAAAGTCTCCCGACCATACTCCGTGAAATAGTGGTGATCTTGTAAGAATTTTCTGTTTTCAGCATCCCATTTCTCGTCTGTATATACTTTGCCAAGGACCAGGCTCCATTCCTCGCGCAGTAGCTCTTGGGCTTGCTCATAGGTAGGCATCGCTAAGTGATACATGTCGGCGTCGCAGATGATTTTTTCCAAGAGGTCAGCAGGCTCCTGGGGCATCTGAGTGGCGAGAATGCACCGTTCGACGGTGTCAATTCCGGAGGAAGGAAAGCCCTGTGATTTGAGGTATTTTCGGGCAATGTCGACGCTAGCTACTTCATGACCATGGTAAATTTTTACGTGTCCACTATCATGGAACCAGGCGGCTAGCTGCAAGATTTCCATCTCTTCGGGGCTCACGTCTTCTGCTTTGCCAATGACCAAAACTCCTTGTAACACATTGATCGTGTGATGAAGATTGTGATAAAGGCGATCGCGGGGAAGTTCAGTAATCAATAGTCGGGCGACGTAGCGGCCCGCCCGGTAGGAAAGGGAAGAAGGACGTTGGGTCATGGGCGGTGGCTTAGGCTTGTAAAGTACGGAGAGTTCGGCGGTTCGGTATTTTGGTGGGTGGCCTTCGGCTTTCTTTTGGCAAAGTTGGGCGCGGGACCGCAGGTGCAAGGGAAAGTTACAGAAGCAGAGGAAGGCAGCTTCGTCTTTTACTTAGTGGGGTAAAACTCCAGTAAGCGCTTGCTCGTCCGGTGAGCATAAAAGCGTGGCTCCACTCCGTGAGCATTGATATGTATGCAGGGGTGATCGGAGTCGTCAACGTATTTAGACAGTCTTTCCGCGTCGATACCTTCCGGTAGCTGATCCAGAATAGCGGCCTTAGCCGCAGACCATTCTGAACCCATATGCCGACGCAACAGTCGGATGAATATTATATCGGTCTCGTCGGGGATGTATCTGGGCATGGTCGGCTTAGTTTATGTTGGGAGGGGAAGTTAGGGAAATAGTTGGCATTGTTGCCGGATGACGGTGGTGGGGTGTTTTCGAAAAACGGTATAAACGCCTTGAAGAATCGCCCCTCGACAATTCTGCAAGCTCAGGGGCCGAGGTCGGTCCCCGAGCGTATATCGAGCGAACGAAGAGAGTCGAGATAGTAGTCGAGGGGCATTGCATTAGGCACACTAAAATTAGCCACCTACTCCTACTCCCCAATTGAGCTACACACAAAGTCCGGCAAAATACCGGAAGAGCGAATCTCCAGTTCTGCCGTTTCCGGTTGGGTATTTCCGCTGAGGACGAGCGCCGTCGAAACGCCAAAAGTGTTGCCACCCAGAATGTCAGTATGCAGGGTGTCGCCTACCATCAGGATGTCTGCGGGGGTAAGGTTAGGAATCTGGCTGGCCATACTGTCAATGGCAAACTGGAACATCTGGCTGGCTGGTTTGCCGAAGGAAACAAAGCGACGGCCCAGCACGTATTCCGCCAAACGGGCAATACTGCCCGTGGCCAGAGCTACGTCGTTAGCGGAGACGGGGTAGAGCAAATCCGTATTCGCCACCACCACCGGCACCTGGCAACGGCGCAGCAAGTTGATGAGCTTGTTGAGGTCGTGGTTCATGTCATACCCTTCATCGTCGAGGAAGGCGACGGCTTTAATCTCGTCTAGTCGATCCATGTCAACGTCGGCCACGGCCACGGCCTCCAGACCGGCACTGAGGATGTAAGCAGCGGATTGAGGCGTACCGAGGTAGGCGACCTTTCCCGCCCGAATCTTATGCTTTAGGAAGTGGCGCGTTGTCGCGCCGGAGGTGATGATCTCTTCCGCCGGGATACCGTGCAGGCCGTACTTAATCAGGTTCTTCGCTGCCGCCTCAGGAGATCGGGCGGCGTTGTTGGTGAGCACGCGGATAATCTTTCCTTCTACCCGTAACCGTTCGACGGTCTCCACGACGCCGGGAATGAGGCCCCGGTGGTTGCGCAGCACGCCGTAGCTATCCAGCAGGATGGCTTTAAAGGGAGCGGAAATATCGGAGAATTTTTGGGTGGTCATGTCGGGGATTTATCTGGGCCGTAAGAGGAAGAATTGATTACAAAGCTAGGGGGAAGCTAAAGACGCAGGGCTGCCAGGAGCCGCTCCGTATCGATCTTTTCATCAAGGGTGACGAGGTGTTCGTTGAGGACTTCGCGGGCCAGCTTTTTGGCAAACTTGGGCCGGAAGAAGTATCGACCCAGCCGGAGGACATAGTTGAGCAGGAAAAAGCGGTAAGCTTCTTTGATAAAGAGAACCTCCTGGCGGGAGAGCGGGAAAACTTTGTGGTAAGCCTTGAGGAATTCGATGAAACGGGGCTCCATGAGCCGGTCCGCTTCGTAGGTGAATACTGTTTTGTCGCCCACCTTAGAAACTACCCGGCTGAGGAAATAGAAGTCGGCTACGCGGGTTGACATCCGGAACCAATCATAGTCCCAGCGGCTGGTCATCAGGCCGTCTCCATCAACGGAGAAGTTGCCAATGTTCCAGTCTACAAAGACCGGGATTTTTTTAAAGCCATGCAGGTTAATCCGGTAGGTGTTTTCCAGGAACAGGCGGCAGTGTTTTTCAATGAGGGGGAAGTGTTCGGGGTAGTCTTCCCGGGCACTTTCCAGAAGGGCATTGACGTCGGTGGTCATGTCTCGGCCGGATTGTGGTAAGGTATTAGACACCAGCGTACAATCTTTGTGGAAGCGCGCCATTTCCCGGCCAAACTGCTTAACTTCTTTGAGCTTCAGCTTCTTGGGTGGATTCTCCACAATGTGGATGGGGCGGTAGAAGACGACCCAGGCATCTTGCTTATCGTTGATGTAGCGATGGAAGAACAGGTTCTGCCCCTTCATCATGGCCCGGCTGAGGAAATTGCTGTAGCGGACGGGTAGGTTATTGGCCAGCACGTTGATAATAGTATGGTCTTCGGCGAAGGACTCGAAGTTGCCGAAGATGGTGAGTTTGGCGATGACGACATTGCCGTCCGTTAACTCTACTTTATAAACATGGTTGGTGGACACCATGGCGCTGATGTCGGTTATCCGGTCAATAGTCCGTGTGTGGTCAAAGGCTTGCCAGGCGTAACGGATTATCTTTTTATAGTTTTTCATACTAGCTCAAAGTAACGGCTTCTTTCCCAGTCCGTGACGGCTCTTTGGTACTGCTGCCATTCCCACTCCCGACTGCGTACGAAATGAGCGCAGAAGTCTTGCCCGAAGCAAGCACTTGCTTTCTCTGATTTTTTCATAGCACCTGCGGCCGCGCCCAGATTGGCTGGCAGCACTTTGCCCACTTCCTGCTCGTAGGCACTGCCTGAAACGGGGGCTGGTGGCATCAATTTATGCTCAATGCCGTAAATCCCCGCCGCCAGCGCTGCGGCCATGACGAGGTAGGGGTTCGCGTCCGCCCCCGGCACCCGGGTTTCCAGGCGGGTCGCGTTGCTGCTGCCGGGGATGGCGCGCAGGGCAACCGTCCGGTTATCAATGCCCCAGTTGGCCCGTGTAGCGGCCCAGGAGCCGGCCACGAATCGCTTGTAGCTATTGACCGTTGGCGCGAACAGGGGCAGGATTTCCGGAAGGAGGGCCAGCTGTCCGGCTAGGTAATGTCGCATCGTCTGGCTGATGCCATCAGGCGCGTCGGGGTCGTGAAATACATTCTTCTCTTCGTGCCAGAGGGATTGATGCAGGTGCCCGCCACAGCCGGGCAGATCGACCGAGGGCTTCGCCATGAAGCTGGCCACCATGCCATGGCGATAGCTGATTTCCTTTACCCCTTGCTTGAACAAGACGGCTCGGTCCGCCGCCTCCAGCGCTGGCTGGTGGGCGATGGCCGCCTCGAGGGCACCGGGGCCGGTCTCGGTGTGCAGCCCTTCCAGCTCTACGTCGAAGGCAGCGAGCTGGGTGAACAGCGCCTGGAAATAATCACTGTTTTGGCTGGTGCGCAGGCCGGAGTAGCCGAACATGCCGGGCGTGATTGGGCGGGCATTTTGGTAGTTTTTTGCCGCCAATTCCGTAGGTGTTTCCCGGTAGGCGAACCACTCGTATTCCGGCCCGAAGCGGGCTGAGAAGCCCATCTCCTCGGCCTTGGTGATGACCCGTCGCAGCAGGCTGCGGGGGCAGGCCCGGGCCGCCGGCCCGGCCGGCGCGCTGTGGAAGTCGGCCAGCAGGAAAGGGAGGTTGTCCTCCCAGGGGATATTCCGCTGAGTACCGGCGGCGTAGACCGCCTGCCCGTCGGCAAAGCCCGCTTCGGCCAGCCCGTTTCCGTAGAGGGCATCACCGATGTCCCACTGAAAAACGACGTTGCAAAAGCCCAGCCCTTTGTCCAGTCCGCTGAGGACTTTCTTTCTGGAAAGGTACTTGGCCCGCAGGACGCCGTCGAGGTCGGTCAGGCCGATTTTTACACGGTCGTGGGTTTGGGCTTTTAGCCAGGGGAGGAGGTCTTGCATGGGGGGTGGGTTGGGGCGGTGGTAAAGGTAGGGGCTACTTATTTACCCCAACACCTCCCCCCAGTCCACCGAATCCTCATGCGAATGGGTAAAGCCCATGGCCCGCTCCTGCCGGATGGTTTCAGCGTCGCGGTAGGCGGCGACGTAGGTTTTGCGCCAGTGAGGGCTTAGGTTGCCGCCGGATCCGTGGACGATCCGCTCGTCGTGAATCGTCATGCTACCGCGTTTGACGGGTAGGTAGGCGACTTTGTCGGTGGGTTTTGATTCGATGACTAGAGTGTGGGAATCATCACGGGAGCCGCCCTCATCGTGGCCCTTGGGTTTATGGGCGCGGAGTTCAGGTTCCCGGTTGGTGCCCGGCACCACCTGCAAACATCCGTTTTCGAGAGCAGAGTCGCTCAGGGCCAGCGAGAAAGTTGCCGTCCAGGTATTTTCTGTCTTGGGCCAATAGCCCAGGTCTTGGTGCATGGCGAATTCGGCGCGCTCTTGTTTCGGGCGTTTGGCGAGGAACTGCTCGTAGTCCAGGGCGGCAGTGCCTTCCGGGTAGAGTTGATCGGCGATGGCCTGGCTGATGCGGTGATAGATGTTGTTGGCCAGCTCCGGACGATACTTACTGGGCAGCATGGCATTAACGAGTTGGAATTTCTCCATTGGTGTACCGTAGGGCTGGCTCATGTCGCAGAAGTCACGGCCCATGGCGTCAGCAAATTCTCCAGCAACGAAACGATCGAACCAAGGGTCAATTTCGGCCATTTCGGCTTCGGTAAGCACATCATTGATTACGATGTAGCCGTCGCGGCGGTAAGCAGCAATTTCTTCGGGGAGGAGCTGGTAGTTTTCGCCGTTACGACGGTGGGCACCGGAAGCTGGATTGGTAATTTCTTGCATGATTTCAACAGGTTTTCTTAAGCCTTAAGCGGATGGTACAGGATGCTTTATATCCGCAACAGAGATAGCTTGCCCTAAAGTTAACGACTGTGCTACTTACATTTAATTTGCAACTGTCTTCGGTTAGCTCTCTGTTTTACATTGAGAAAGTTAGGGAGCACTAAAATCGATAGCCCGAAAACCGTAGTAGCGTAAATGGCCACTTTTTTGCGCGATCGCAGGTGCAAAGAAGCGTTTTTCAAAGAGCAATATCCAGCTTACGCCTGGCAAAGTAGTACCTTGCCAAGCCAAATAACCATACCGGTATGATAAAGTATTTGCTTTCCATCGGATTATTCCTTTGCACCTGCGTCAGCGCCCAAAATAAAGGTAGAAGGGGAGAGAGGAGTAAAGGGTTTGGAAGCATCATCGCTCCTTTCACCTTACTCCTTTTTGCCTTTCCCCCCTTACTCCACGCCCAGCTCCCCGACAGCTGCAAACTCGCCATGGGCACTAACCTGGCCGGACTGGCGGACTACGGCACCGAGCTACCCTTCGTTGACTTGATGCGGAACAGCCGGGAGTGGTATACCAAATCAGTGGGCGACCCGGCCTCGCCCTTCAATTCAGACTTTGCGGACAGCCTCACTTACCGCCCGGACGGCTACCCGACCCATGCACCGCAAATGGTGAACGGCTCAGCTTTCCCGCAGCAGGTTGCTACCATTTGGGGTAAAACCGACGGTTGGCCGCTGGGGCAGTACACCATTCTCTGGGACGGAGACGGAGAGCTTTCCTTCTTCGGGACCTACGAAGACTTAAACGTCACGGTAGATGACCGCCGGGCTACTTTTGATCTCGTTAACCGCATCGACGGGGTCGTGGAAATCAAGATCGTTCGCAGCGAAATGGCGGACCCCATCCATAACATCCGCCTGCTCATGCCGGGCTCCGAGGCTACTTACCTGGAGCAACCCTTCAACCCCGTCTGGCTGGAAAAGGTAGACGTGTTTGAAACGGTCCGCTTCATGGACTGGGGCTCTACTAACGGCTGGGGAACCAAGGCCGGAGAAACGGGAGATGGCAGTCTGACCGACTGGTCTGGCCGCAGTCAACCCGACTTCTATACCTGGACGCACAGCAAGGGAATCCCCTACGAGATGATGGTTAAGTTCCTGAACGATAACGATAAAGACGGTTGGGTCTGTGTACCGCATACGGCCAGCGAAGACTACGTCCGAGAAATGGCCCGCTTCTTCCGCGATAACCTGGAGCCAGAGCGCCACCTCTACGTAGAATACAGTAACGAAATCTGGAACTGGATTTTCCCTCAGGCACAGTGGGCCAATCGCTATGGTTGTGAGATCCCCGGCATTTCCTGGCCGGAGGGGACGACTACCTTTATCCAGAATATGCTCGATGTATGGACGGAGGAATACGCCGAGGTGCCAGAGCGGACGAGCCGTGTGGTTGGTGTGCAAGCCGGCTGGCTTGATGTGGCGCAACGGGTAGCTTTCAATGTTGACTCGGCGTCCTTTGATTTCGTTTCCCCCACCTTCTACTTTGGCTTTACGGATGAGGCGGAAACGGAACTTGATGGACTGGGCGCTGGCGCTACCGTAGCGGATGTTGCCCGACTCGCGCGGGAGTCAATGCCCATGGGTTTTGATTACCTCTCCGACATCAAGACGGAGGTAGCTGACCGCATCAATAAGCCCCTGGCTTGCTACGAAGGCGGTCAACATCTGACGCCAAACCCCTTCGGTGTAGTGCCTAGCTACGAACAAGCATTGGTTGACGTACAGCGAGACACGGCCATGTATAACCTCTACAATGAGTGGTTCGATCTTCTCCGCACGCTGGTTGACAATAAAGGAGAGCCCCTGGAACTGATGAACTTCTCCTTCGTCGCGCCGCGCAGCCCTCAGTTTGGAAGCTGGGGGATGCTGGAGACGATGGATCAGGATACGGCACTGATTCCCGCTCCGAAGTACAAAGCCATTCTGGAGAATATGGGGGGGAGTTGTTCGGCGACAACATCCGCACGGGACTTTGACTTTTCCCCGAGCGTTCTAAGCGTTTACCCCAACCCTAATAGCGGGACGATGTGGATGGAAGGAGTTGAGGGGCCGTACAGCCTTCAGGTATATAGCTCTACGGGGCAGTTAGTGATAGCTCAGGAGAGAACGTCGGGTAATGATTTGTCTTTGGGCGAATTGCCTTCAGGTAGTTACTTCTTGTTTGTCAGAGAGCAAAACAGTGGGAAACTATTTCGGGCAAGGGTTATCCTCTTGGAATGAAAAATTCCAAGTTACTACACCGAGCACCTCGGAAGATATTCCGCTTTTATCTGTCGGCCACTCACTAAAGAAGATGATCTGTTTACGGGGAGAACGGTCGCTTTTCCTGAGAATTTTCGATGGAAACATGGTGCATATATACATTTGTCACATGATCGATTCAGGTATCGTTCCGGGATGTGTAACCAAGGGCTACCATATTCTATTGGTGGAAAAAGATACTTTACAAAGCTTTTTGCTTAAAGAAGTTCTACTGGAAGCAGGGTGGGTGGTTCATATGGTTGAAGAACCTGAAGAAGCGCTGCGGTTATGTGACTACAAGCTGTTCGATATTGCGCTGATTAATTCTAACTACCCAGGAGGAATAAACGGTCTCGAGTTAGGGGCGTTCCTGATCAATCACTACTCCTTACCAAGTCTGATGATTACGTCATCTCGTTATTCGGAACTTGAAAATAACCGATATTTTAACGTGAGGCAGGAAATTTTATTTAAGCCTTATCTTTTGCAAGAGTGCTTGTTTCGCTTGCAAGAAATGCTGGCCATACCCGTCCGAGAGTTTGCTGCTCTATAAGACTTTGCTGTCTTTTGAGTGAAGTCATAATGACCAGAAACGGTGATTTTCTTATCATGGCTTCATAAATGAGTAACTTTGTTTTTATAATTTAGATCGTTGCTGTGAAAAAAGTTCTTAATGAACGGCATTAGTCTCTCATCCCTGACATTTTGTTTTCTACTGACCGCTCTCCTGTCCGGACAGTCGTATATCCGTCAGTTGGACACTATACTTGCCAGCCCCCGGGACTCACATCAATTAGAGCAACTGAGCGATCTCCTTGTAGAATTAATCAATGCCGGCGAAGTAGTACCGGATTCAATGTTTGAACGGCCACTGATATTGGCACGTGAGCTTAATGATTTCTGGACGCAGGGCATCGTCTATTCCAACCGCAGTGTCTATCTTCTTAATACGGGTAAAACAGAAGAAGGCCTAGCGGCCATAGAGAAGGCCATAACTTATGCTCACAAGAGCCATCAAGAGGATTTGCTGGCCAGTGCGTATGCAACCAAGATGCAGTTGCTGATGGTCATTGGGGACACCGAAGAATGCGCCGAACTTGCTTCTGCCCGCGCAAAAGTTTATCACGATGCCGGGCAGTTTTATTACGAAGCAGAGGCATATCAGATACTAGCCGGATTGAGTTCTACTTTAGGGGATTATGAGCTAACGGTCAGGTATGATTCTATCGCGATCGCCCTGGCGGAACAAAGTGGATACATTGATCTCCTGGTTTTATCTTACAGTAATGCGGCGGAGAATCTAAATATGCTGGGACGTCCGGAAGAAGGTCTGGTAACGGCAAATAAATCATTAGCCTTAGCAAAACAGCACGAGCTGGAGTTTGAAAAGGGAAATGCACTGAGTGCACATGCGGAATCTCTCATAATGCTCGGGAATTACGATGAGGCTTTTAAGGATTATGAATTGTTAAAGGATTGGGAGGGAGAAGAGACTTTTGGATGGTTAGAGATAAATAAAGGTCTTTTGTTGCAGCGCATCGGGCGTCATGATGAATCCAGGGAGCTATTGTTGGGCTTAGTCCATTCCATCAAGGAAAATTCA